>NZ_JBQSXL010000029.1:0-47882 GCF_052378165.1 Halomonas sp. AOP30-A1-24 | reverse complement strand
AAATGAGGACACGCCCTAGTTAGCGGCATCTACGATCTCCAACCCCTGGTCGGCACCTATATTAACCAGCCTCTACACCTAACACCCCATCAATCCGCACAGCTAAGTCCATTACACCTACCGATTCACAATCCTGTACCTGTCGCCATAGCTTGGGGAGAGATGGAAACTACTGTTTTCAAGTACCAGAGTTTAGCATTAGCCGAACGACTGACCCACTACATGCCAGTTACAGCAGTACGCAGCTGCAGCGGTCGTAACCACTTTGACATTGTCTTCGATATTGCCATCCCGCAGACCACCCTAAATCAGTGTCTGAAAACTCTGCTTACTCCGGAGAAACTTTGATGAAAGTACGCCATTGCCTCACTGATAAAGATGTTCAATCCATAGCCAATGCCGCTCGTCATTTCGCCCAACAGCATAACTGGCCAGTGGCAATTGCCATCGTTGACGACGGTGGTCACCTATTGAATCTTCAACGCCTAGAAGACGCTGCCCCTATGACAGTGGAGATGGCCACCGCCAAGGCTCGCACGGCTGCGCTGACGCGCCGTCCAACGCAGTTTTATGAAGAGTTAATTCTTGGTCAAGGGCGGCTGTCATTTCTGGCTACGCCTATGACAGGGCTTCTTGAAGGAGGCTTGCCAATCTATGTTCGCGACAATGTGATCGGTGCCATCGCAGTATCAGGGGTTAGCTCCGCTCAAGATACCCAGGTAGCCCAGTCAGGTATTGATGCGCTGGAGCAAGCATGAAATGAACCAGCAAATATTCAGGTTACAATTCGCCAAAGCATCACGGCCCACCCCTCACGAAAAGCATAGCCACTATAAATGTATACTGTAGAGGATCTTCGGGAAGGGCGAGGGGTGCCGCAAGCACCCCATTGCTCCGAATTACACGCCGAGGTAGTCCAATATACCTTCTGCCGCCTGGCGGCCTTCATAAATAGCCGTGACCACCAGGTCAGAGCCGCGCACCATATCGCCGCCGGCAAAGATTTTTTCATTGCTGGTCTGAAAGGCAAACTGGCCGTGCTCGGGGGCTTTTACCAGGTCACGCTCGTTCAGATCAATGCGTGAGCCTTCAAACCAGGGTGCTGGGCTTGCCTGGAAACCAAACGCTACAACCACCGCATCGGCGGCAATAATTTCTTCAGAACCTGGCACCACCTCAGGGCGACGGCGGCCGTTTTCGTCAGGTTCGCCGAGGCGAGTGCGCACAACCTTCACGCCTTCGACCTTCTCTTCGCCCACCACCGCCACCGGCTGGCGGTTGAACAGAAACTCGACGCCCTCTTCACGTGCGTTGGTCACCTCACGGCGTGAACCGGGCATGTTCTCTTCATCACGGCGATAAGCACAAGTAACGCTCTCAGCGCCCTGACGAATAGAGGTGCGGTTACAATCCATGGCGGTGTCACCACCGCCAAGCACCACAACGCGCTTGCCTTCCATTGAGATGTAATCGCTGGGATCTTTTTCAAACCCAAGGCAGCGGTTGACGTTGGCGATCAGAAAATCGAGCGCTTTATATACGCCGGGCAAGTCTTCCCCGGGGAAGCCGCCTTCCATGTACTTATAGGTTCCCATGCCCA
The DNA here is from genome assembly GCF_052378165.1 of Halomonas sp. AOP30-A1-24. Lineage (NCBI taxonomy): Bacteria > Pseudomonadati > Pseudomonadota > Gammaproteobacteria > Oceanospirillales > Halomonadaceae > Halomonas > Halomonas sp. AOP30-A1-24. The sequence goes on along the minus strand of NZ_JBQSXL010000029.1, from coordinate 46,282 downwards.
GGAAAACCGCGTCGTACTCCTGAAGCAGCGTGTCGAACTCGATATCCGTGCCGATTTCAGTGTTCAGACGAAACTCAATGCCCATTTCCTCGAACACCGCCCGGCGACGCTCCATGACGTTCTTTTCAAGCTTGAATTCAGGAATGCCGAAGGTTAGCAGGCCACCGATTTCCGGGTACTTATCAAACACCACGGGTTTGACGCCGTTGCGCGCCAGAATATCGGCACAACCAAGCCCGGCAGGCCCGGCGCCGACAATGGCGACTTTTTTATCCGTCCACACGACCTTGGACATGTCCGGGCGCCAGCCCATGGCAAACGCGGTATCGGTAATGTACTTCTCAACCGAGCCAATGGTGACCGCGCCAAAGCCGTCGTTAAGCGTACAGTCGCCTTCACACAGCCGGTCTTGCGGGCATACGCGGCCACACACTTCGGGCAGTGAGTTGGTTTTATGTGACAACTCCGCAGCTTCAATGATGTTGCCTTCCACCACCAGCTGCAGCCAGTTGGGAATATAGTTGTGAACCGGGCATTTCCACTCGCAGTACGGGTTGCCGCAGTGCAGGCAACGGTGCGCCTGGCTTGCCGCATCCGTGGGTTTGAACGGCTCGTAAATCTCGGCGAACTCTTTGGCACGCGTATGAGCGGCTTTTTTCTGTGGGTCCTGACGACCCACATCAACAAACTGGAAATCGTTATTTAAACGGTTAGCCATGATATTTCTCCTCGAAGCGTAGACACAGGCGGTTTATTGCGGCTGACGCCGAGATTGATCCAGCAGGCTACCCAGGCTCGCCGCTTTTGGCTTCACCAGCCAGAAGTGGCGCAAGTAGTCGCTAAAGTCTTCTAAAATCGCTGCCCCACGGCTAGATCCCGTCTCTTCGACGTAGGTGCTAATCAGTTCGCGAAGGTGGCGGCGGTAGGCCTCCATGGCTTCGGTACTGACGCGATGAATTTCGACCAGCTCGTGGTTGTACTTGTCCACGAAGGTGCGGTCTTCATCCAGCACGTAAGCGAACCCACCGGTCATGCCTGCGCCAAAGTTAACGCCCGTCTCACCCAGCACGCACACCAGGCCGCCGGTCATGTATTCACAACAGTGGTCGCCTGCGCCCTCAATCACCGCCGTGGCGCCGGAGTTACGCACTGCGAACCGCTCGCCTGCGGTGCCCGCGGCCATCAACGTGCCGCCGGTTGCGCCATACAGGCTGGTGTTACCGATAATCGCGGTTTTATAGCTTTCGAACTGGCTGACTCTGGGTGGCACGATAACGATCTTGCCGCCGTTCATGCCTTTACCCACGTAGTCGTTGGCATCGCCTTCCAGGTACAGGTTAAGGCCTCGGGCATTCCAGACGCCGAAGCTCTGCCCGGCCACACCGGTAAAGCGTGCAGTAACGGGCGCGTTTTCCAAGCCCTCTTCCCCATAACGCTTGGCGATAGCGCCGGAGGTAAGTGCGCCTACGCTGCGGTCGCAGTTGGTGATCGTAAAGCTGAACTCACCGCCCGACTGGCTCTCAATAGCCTCTTTAAGCGCCGCCAGCACTTCCTGGTTTTTGGCGCCCGGGTCGTGCGGCACGTTACGGCTCACCGTACAGAACTGAGGCGCTTCGGCGGGTACAAAGTCATTGGCCAATAACGGCATCAGGTCGAGCTTGCGCTGGCTTGCCGTGTTACCTTCAAGCACTTCCAGCAGGTCAGTACGCCCGATCAGGTCGGTCAGTTGGCGCACGCCCAGCATAGCCATCAGCTCACGCACTTCTTCAGCGATAAAGCGGAAGTAGTTTTTGACCATATCCACCGTGCCGCGGAAATGCTCGCCGCGCAGGAAGTCGTCCTGAGTCGCGACCCCGGTGGCGCAGTTGTTCAAGTGGCAAATACGCAGGAACTTACAGCCCAGCGCCACCATCGGTGCGGTACCAAAACCAAAGCTTTCCGCCCCCAGAATGGCCGCTTTGACGACGTCCAGACCGGTTTTAAGGCCGCCGTCGGTTTGCAGGCGAATCTTGTCGCGCAGACCGTTGATACGCAGCGCCTGGTGCACCTCAGGCAGACCCAGCTCCCAAGGGGAGCCCGCATGCTTGATAGAGGTCAGCGGGCTTGCTGCGGTGCCGCCGTCGTAACCCGACACGGTGATCAGGTCGGCGTAAGCCTTGGCAACGCCGGTGGCGATGGTGCCAATCCCCGGCTCAGATACCAGCTTGACCGACACCTGCGCATCCGGATTGATCTGCTTAAGATCAAAAATCAGCTGCGCGAGGTCTTCAATTGAGTAAATATCGTGGTGCGGCGGCGGTGAAATGAGCGTGACGCCAGGCACCGCGTGGCGCAGACGCGCAATAAGCTGATTGACCTTGCCGCCAGGTAGCTGGCCACCTTCGCCCGGCTTCGCGCCCTGGGCGACTTTAATCTGTAGCACTTCTGCATTGACCAGGTAAGCAGGCGTTACCCCAAAGCGCCCCGAGGCGATCTGCTTGATTTTAGAGCTGCGGATCGTCCCGTAACGGGCCGGGTCTTCGCCGCCCTCACCCGAGTTGGAGCGCCCGCCCGCCTCGTTCATTGCCTGGGCCAGCGCCTCGTGCGCTTCAGGAGAGAGCGCTCCCAGCGACATCCCGGCACTATCAAAGCGCGGCAACAGCGCTTCAACCGGCTCGACGTCTTCAAGCGGCAACGGCGTCGCGGCAGGCTTTAGCGTCAGCAAATCACGAATAGTGGCAACAGGGCGCTCATTAACCAGCTGAGCAAACGCCTTCCACTTGGCGTAGCTGCCCTCCTGCACGGCAGCCTGCAGCGACTTCACCACATCAGGGTTATAGGCATGGTACTCATGACCATGCACATACTTGAACATACCGCCTTGGGAGATCCCTTTACGGGTAATCCAGGCATCCTTGGCCAACAGCTCCTGCTGCATTTGCAGCTCGGTAAAACCCGCGCCCTGAATACGCGATGCCATGCCTGCAAAGCAGGTATCCATCACGTCATCAGAAAGGCCTACGGCTTCAAACAGCATGGAGCCACGATAGGAGGCCAACGTCGAGATGCCCATTTTGGAGAGAATCTTGAACAGGCCTTTTTGCAAGCCTTTGCGATAGTTCTCACGATCGTCGGCCGGGTTGCCGGTAAGCTCACCCGTACGGTGCATATCGGCCATAATCTGATAGGCAAGCCACGGATACACGGCGGTCGCACCGATACCAAACAGCACGGCCATCTGGTGGGCATCCCGGGCGTAGCCAGTCTCAACGATAATATTGGCATTGGGACGCAATGCCAGGCGGCCCAAGTGCGTATGCACCGCGCCAACGGCGAGCGGCGCCTGAATAGGAATAATACCCTTGGGTAGCTCCGCATCGGTAAGTACCAGGATTACCTTGCCCGCTTTCACCTGGGCTTCGGCCTCTTGGCAGAGCGCATTCAGCGCCTGCTTTAAGCTCTGCTGTTCCGGGTCGTAGCCCATTGACAGCGTGTGGCTTGCAAAGGCCGGGTCGTCCTGGCTAACCAGCGCGGTAAATTTACGTGGTGAAAGTACCGGTGTAGTCAGGATCAACCGATGCGCGTGCTCAGGCGTTGCCTTGAAAACGTTAAGCTCAGCACCGCAGCAGGTTTCCAGCGACATCACGATGGCTTCACGCAGCGGATCAATCGGCGGGTTGGTTACCTGAGCAAACTTCTGGCGGAAGAAGTCGGTTAACAGGCGCGGACGGCTAGAAAGCACCGCCATGGGGGTGTCATCACCCATGGAACCCACGGCTTCCTGGCCACTTTCGGCCAGCGGGCGCAGCACCTGGTCACGCTCTTCAAACGTCACCTGGAACATCTTCTGGTGCACGTTCAGCGCATCAGCCTCCATGGTCTGGAAGCGTGCAAGCTCGGTGAGCGCGGATTCCAGATAGTTGGCTTCCTGCTTGAGCCAGCGCTTATAGGGATAAGCAGACTTCAGGCGGTCATCAATATCCCGGGTATGCAGCACTTCGCCGGTTTGGGTATCAACCGCCAGCATTTGACCAGGGCCTACACGGCCTTTGGCGACCACGTCCTCAGGCTTGTAACCGTAAGTACCAATCTCAGATGCCAGGGTGATATAGCCGTTTTTGGTGATGACCCAACGAGCGGGACGCAGGCCGTTACGGTCCAGCATACACACCGCTTGGCGGCCATCAGTCATGACCACACCTGCCGGGCCATCCCACGGCTCCATGTGCATGGAGTTGTACTCGTAGAAGGCGCGCAGCTCAGCATCCATGGTTTCAACGTTCTGCCAGGCAGGCGGCACCATCATGCGCACCGCACGGTGCAGCTCCATCCCTCCCGTCAGAAGTACTTCCAGCATATTGTCCATGCTGGAAGAGTCGGAACCCGTGGTGTTAACGATTTCATCCAGCTGTGCGATATCGGGCAGTCGCTCGTTAACGAAGTTGGCCTTGCGTGAGTTCGCCCAACCGCGGTTAGCCTCGATCGTATTGATTTCACCGTTGTGCGCCAACAGTCGAAACGGCTGTGCCAGCGGCCAGCGCGGCGCCGTATTGGTTGAAAAGCGCTGGTGGAAAACACAGATAGCGGTTTCCAGACGCGGGTCGTTTAAGTCTTTATAAAACGCCGGAAGATCTTCCGGCATGACTAGGCCTTTATACGACACCACGTCAGAGGAGAGCGATGCGACATAAAAGTCTTCTTCGGCCCGTAAAGCCTGCTCGGTATAACGGCGCGCCATAAACAGATCAACAGTGAACTGCTCGCTCTCACCGGGCTCGATAAAGACCTGCTCGATACGCGGCAGGCAGTCAAGCGCCATGGGGCCACAAACGCTTGAATCAGTGGGCACAACGCGCCAGCCGACGACATTTAGGCCACGAGCACCCAATTCGCGCGCAAACGTCTCGCGCGCAGCCTCGGCACGGGCATCATCGTTGGGTAGAAAAACAACGCCCACGGCGAACTGGTCGCCCAGCGTAATCTCCAGCGCGTCTTGTGCGGCTTCGCGCATAAAACGGGTCGGCATTTTAAGCAGCAACCCACAGCCATCACCGGTTTTACCGTCAGCGGCAATCCCGCCCCGATGCGTCATACAGGTGAGTGATTCGATAGCGGTTTTCAGCAAATCGTGACTGGCCTGCCCTTCCATATGGGCAATAAGGCCAAAGCCACAGTTATCGCGAAACTCGCCGGGCTGGTGAAGACCTTTATTCATGGGCGTGCCTCTAGTCAAAGGTATTTTATTAGCAGCGTTATTATGATTTAATAGACGGTTTTTTCTTTTCACACAAAAACCTCTACCCGCCTATAACTGGGTGTTTCCCCGATTCACTGCCGCAAGAAAATGGTCGCTCAGCATAGCGACTTGCTCCCCGCCAGCGCAATCACCGCCAACATCAAAACCCCGAAAAGTCTTTTCAAATCCTATAGTTGCAAACCACCCCTCAACGAAAAATGCATACACTTCAAACACTTAAAAAGCCATATAACGCTATTTCAACGAAGTATGCCGAGCGTTAAACTTTAGTCTAAATACCCCTAATATAGCCATGCCGATAGTGCATACGGCATGCTAATAACATTATCCGGCGCATCGCCTGGTAATATCGGGCCATAAAAAAACCCACCTTGTCGGTGGGCTTAGTGAGCACAAAATACGTTTACAGGCGGGTTACAGCCGTGGGTAGTTATCCAACAAAGCACGCACTAACGCCTCTGGCGTCGTGTCATCAACACATGCATCGCCGGTAGCGTTTAGCAGCACCAGCCGAAGTCTGGTATCCACGTTTTTCTTATCCAGACGCATCCGGGCTAAAAAGTCGTCACTTAGCATATCCGCTGGGGCATGAAGAGGAAGACCAGCGCTTTCAATCACCGCCTGGATACGCGTTAAATCCGCACTACTGATACGCCCCAGTTGCTGAGAAAGGGCAGCCGCCATGGCCATGCCTGCACCGACTGCTTCGCCGTGCAGCCAGTTGCCATACCCTTGGTGGGCCTCAATCGCGTGACCAAAGGTATGACCAAGATTGAGCAATGCGCGCACACCCTGCTCCGTTTCGTCATCGGCCACAATGTCGGCTTTAATCTGGCAGCTGCGTGCGATGGCTTCGACAATAGCGTCGGGGCTGATATGGCGCAGCGCGGCCATATTGGCCTCAAGCCAGCCAAGAAACGCTTCATCACGAATAAAGCCATACTTGATAACTTCAGCAAGCCCGGCAGAAAGCTCTCGCTCGGGCAGTGTCGCAAGCGTTGCAATGTCGATCAGTACCGCTTTCGGCTGCCAGAAGGCACCAATCATGTTTTTGCCAAGCGGATGATTAACGCCCGTTTTCCCTCCGACAGAAGAGTCCACCTGGGAAAGCAGCGTGGTGGGCACCTGAATGAAGGCCACGCCACGCTGGTACGACGCGGCGGCATATCCAGCCATGTCACCAATTACGCCGCCGCCTAACGCAATCAGCGTACAGCGGCGGTTAAACCCTGCCTCCAACAGCGCGTCCCAAATGCGGCTAACCTGCTCAATGCTCTTGTACTGCTCCCCGTCAGGTAGAACGACGGTACGCACCTCCACATCGTCAGGAAGATTGGCGCACAGCGCCTCCAGATAAAGGGGCGCGATGGTTTCATTCGTCACCACCATCACCTGCTTACCGGCCAGATAGGGCGTTATCACCTCTGGGTCGCTCAGCAGGCCGGCGCCAATATGGATCGGATAACTGCGATCACCCAACGCAACATGAAGTGTACGCTGAGCACTGGCGGGCTGTGTCATTGGGATACCTTTGAGTTAAGCGTGGCGCTATTTTCCAGCGGGTCGGTCAAACGCCGCACTCGGCGCAATATCTCATTGACTACGGCGCGCGGGCTACGCCGATCCGTGCGCACTGAAATATCCGAGGTGGCGCGATAAAGCGGGTCGCGGGCAGCAAACATATCGTTGAGCACCTGCTCCCGGTTTGCGCACTGAAGAAGCGGGCGATTACGGTCTTTCGCCGTGCGTTTAAGCTGCTGTTCAACCGTGGTCATCAGGTAGATCACCGTTCCGCGCTCACGCAGCATCCGGCGATTATCCTGGTGCAGCACGGCGCCGCCGCCGGTTGCCATCACCACGCAGGAGAGCCTTGTCAGCTCATCGATCATCTGCAGCTCACGCTGGCGAAAACCGGGTTCACCCTCTACATCAAAGATCCACGGGATATCCGCACCGCAGCGATCCTGTATGGCGTGGTCACTATCATAAAACGTGCGCGTAAGCTCTGCCGCCAACAAGCGACCTATTGTGCTTTTACCAGCCCCCATGGGGCCGATCAAAAAAAGGTTGGGTAAATCCTGCATCAGCGAACCGCCAAGCCATCGTCAAGTAGTCGTGGAGTAATAAAGACTAACAACTCTACCTTTTCATTGCTCTCTTCGGTATAGCGAAACAGGTGTCCGAGCAAAGGAATATCACCCAAAAGCGGTGTTTTGGTCATTTGGTTTAATTGTTCCGTGGTCAAAATGCCGCCCAATACAACCGTTTGGCCATTATCGACCAGCACCTGCGTTTCAATTTGATTGGTATCGATGGGCGGTTCTCCGCCAAATCCCGACTCCCTGAAACTATCATTTTTCACCACCAGGTCCATGATAATACGATTATCCGGCGTGATCTGCGGTGTCACTTCCAACGAAAGCTCGGCCTCTTTAAATTCAGTATCGGGGTTTCCCTGCGCATCGACACTCTGAAATGCGCGCTCCTCGCCTTGGCGAATAATTGCCGTACGCTGATTGGCCGTGATGACCCTTGGCTGCGAGATGGTTTGGCTTTTGCCTTCACTTTCCAGCGCACGAAGCTCCAGGTCCAGCAAAATGTCGCCGGACAAGTAACCAAAGCTAAATCCTGTACCTGGCCCTGAAGGCGCGCCCAGGTCTACCGCTAAACCGCTGCGGGCACGGTTCAAGCCATCCGGATTGATATTGCGCGCGCCAACATTGCCGTTATCCAACGCCTGAAAACCTCGCGTCGTCGAAGCGCCCCAGTTAACACCTAGCGCTCGAGAGGCGGTATCCCGAGCGATAACGATGCGTGCTTCAATTTGCACCTGACGCACCGGCACATCCAGGCGCTCCAGAGTACGCTTGATAATACTTACCTGGTTCGCCGTGTCCTGAACCAATAAGGCATTGGTTCTTGGGTCGACACTGATCCGCCCTTTCTCGGTCAGAAGCCCAAAGCCATCCTCACCCTGCAGCAGTTGGGCAAGATCTTCAGCACGCGCGTACTTAACCTCGATAAATTCATCAATGATTGGTGACAGCGCTTCATGATAGCGGTGAGCCTCAATTTCCTGGCGTTCAAGCTCAGCAAGCTCGGCGACAGGCGCCACCAGGATAACGTTGCCATGCTCACGACTTGCAAGCCCTTGGCTTTTTAACATCAGGGCAAGCGCTTGATCCCAAGGCACCTCATTAAGGTTCAGCGTGACACGTCCGGTCACATTTTCGCTGGCGATCAGGTTAAGCCCCGTAAATTCAGCAAGCGTTACCAGCACCGCACGTACCTCCATATCCTGGACGTTCAGGCTTATCCGCTCACCACTAAAACTATCTTGTAGGAGCTCATGATCGACCAAGCGTTGCTGGTCAGCAGGCTGCACTTCGATACTCAGCACACGGCCATGTTGTGAAGAGAGCATGGCATAGGGGCCGTCGATGGTAAGTGCCAAACGCGTTTCCTGCGCATCAACGTGAGGGGTGATCCGCGTCACCGGTGTCGCAAAATCGGTAACGTCATAAATCTGGCTAAGCGCATCCGGCAGCGTTACGTTAGGCAATGTGGCAATTACCTCGCCGCCCGATACATTCGAATGTCCGCTTTCCTGAACGCTTGCGACGACGCCTTCACGGTCAAACGTCACTAGCAAGCGACCTGCCTGATCAGCCCCGCGCTCAAAATCAATAGCGCTAATCTGCGGGCCTTGGAGGGCTTCAAGGGAGCCCTCTATTGGCGATTCAAGCGTTGTCGATTCACGCAAGGAAATTCGTAGCCGATCCCCCATTACCCGGGAGGTGTAATTCGACGAGTTGGCCAGGCCGATAACTAACCGCGTACGGCCACTGCCTTCCAATACCTTAATGTGCTCTACACCCGCACGCGCTACCTCAATGTGGCGATGACCCAAGCCATTTTGTGTATTGGCCAGGTCCAGCGCCAGGCGTGGCGGAGCCTCCAGGCGATAACCCTGAACGTTGGCGACGCCACCGCTGAAGTGCAGATCAATATCCACGGCGCCAGCACTTACAGGATGCACCTCAATATCGGTTAACACCGACGCCACTGCCTGCCAAGGCAGTACCACCCACACAAGCATAATGATTCGACTAACCACGGCCATGGCGTGCTCCGATAAGAAAAAAAGAGGCTTTCGGTAAGCTCACCGAGTTGCCTAGGTTGATCATGGCGGCGATGTCAGCGAAAGGAGAACCTGCTGCTCTTGCCACCCCTGCTGAGTAGTAATGCGCTCGGTAATACGGACTTTGTGCGCCTCAATATGCGTGATACGCCCGCCATTGCTGCCTACATGATCCCCCGCACGAACGCTTGTCACACGCCCATCCGGCGCCTCTATCAACGCGACATGGCGCTCTCCCATAACCAGCGTGCCCACCAGGCGAAGCTCCGAAATAGAGAAACGCTCAAGCGGCTCGGGGGTTCGCTGTGCGTCAGGCACCAGCGGGGCATCCTGGGTTACGTCAGCTATCTGCAAAGGCGACTGCACTGCTTGGAAAGGACTGCGCGTGTCTGAGTAGCCATACGCCTCTACGGGATATACAACCAGTGGCTCAATACGCGAAGCGGAGGGAGTGCCTGGGGTTTGGCGAATCCTTGAGAGCGTGCCATCCAGTTGATCAAGCTCAGGCCCATGACAACCAGAAAGCAAAACGACACTGACCAGGCAGCTCATCACGCGGGCAAGCCACTTCACTGATCTTCCTCCCGCCGATTTAAGCTATTTTCGCTGCCACCCTTTTCGCCTTCAGCCTCTTCGCTTTCATCCTGGCTGACAGCATCAGCGTCGCTATAGGCCTTAGCCACAAACGACAGGGACAATCTGCTCGCAGCTTGATCAATCGGCGCAAGCGTAATGTCATGCTGCGTGACAAGGTATTCCAGCTGACTAATATCAGTAATAAACTGCGCCAACTGGTGATAATCGCCTACTACCTGAATATCAATAGGATGCTCTGACACTTGGCTAACGACAGGACGCAGATAAATATCATCGATGGTGAGCTGGTTCTCATCAGCCGCGTCTCTAATGCTATCCCGTAATGCTGGAAGCGCCGCCTGGGGTGTTAACAGGGCACGCATCCGGGTCATTTGCTCCTCCAGGCCAGCCAGCTGGGTACGCGCACCGTTCAGCAATCCGGCAGCATGAACACTGCTGCGGTAATCGCTTAACAGCCTTATCTCTTGTTGCTGTGCCTGTGCCAGCGACGCACGATGCTCACTCACCAGCCATGCGCAGGTCGCCACTAACGCCATTAGAAACACCAGCCCGCCGCTAAGTACTTTTAACAACCAGGGCCATGCGCCTGCATCACGTAGATCAAGCGTCTGCCAGTCAAGCGCACGCAAACGCTGCCACTCTTGCTGCCACACTTTTCCCCATCGCAGCAGGTATAGCGGCGCCCCTGATTTCATGGCGATACTCCAGAATCGACCAAAGAAACGCTCGGCTGAGTGAGGGTTACTTCAAAATGGAAGGTTCTCCCACTGCCCTGCGGATCACTGGCCATTTCGGAGAGTACCGGAATATCAAACCCTGACATTTCAGCAAGACGACGTAACTGCTCGGTTATCTGACGCTCATCTTCTGCGATCGCGGATACGCTTAGCCGATTATGACGCTGTTCAAGGTGCTGAAAGACCACGCCCTCGCCAAGACTTGCGGCAAGGTTGTTAAACAGCTGAGCCGTCTGTATTCGCTGTTGAAGCAGGCGCTGGAAGCGGGTTAACTGCTGGCGCAGCTGCTCTCCCTGCAGAACAGTGCGTTCAGCTTCACTAATTTCATGTGTATAACGCTCTATATGAGCAGCGATATACGCATTGCGCTGCTCCTGAGCGCCCAGCATCCTCTGATAGACATGCGAAATCCCACTACCCAGCGCGATACCGGCGATCAGTAACAACAGCATGACGGTATAAAAGCGTCGCGTGTGCTGTTCTCGGCGCTCTTCCCGCCAAGCCAGCAGGTTGATCGTAATGCTCATAAAGGCGCCCGCATCGCAAGGCCGCTTGCGGTCAGCAAGCCGGGGAGACTCAGAGTAAGCGCCTGCCTATCCACGCGCTTGTTGACCGGCATCGTCTGCAGCGGATTTAGCGGCGTCACCGGTAGCTGACACGCATCAGCCATAAAGGTCGCTAACCCCGGCAGCGCATTTATATCACCGGCTAGCACGATATGACCCACAGGCGATTGGCGGCTGGTGGCGATATAAAGCTGCAAGGCTCGCGCAATGCTTTGTGCGAATGCACCCAGAAAAGGCTTCAGGACCACGTCCTGAAAATCAGCTGGCAAGCCGCCATGCTGACGAGCCCATAAGGCATCTTCTCGACTGAGCGCGTATCGCTCTTGAGTCGCGGTGGTTAACGGTTCGCTGCCCTGTAGGTTTTCGCGGACGTAAACGGTGCGTGCATTATGAAAAACGCGAAACGTACTTGTCTGCGCTCCGATATCGACCAGCGCAACGCTTGCGGCAGAGTCGTACGCCGCTGACAGCTGAGGGCGCAGCGCAGCAAAGGCACGTTCAATCGCAAAGGTTTCGACATCCACCGCAACAGGTTCCAGTCCTGCGCGCACCAAGGGTTCTGTCAGTTGCCAAACATCCTGTTGACGACAAGCCACCAACATTACTTGTTGTAAATGCGCAGCCAAGGGAGCAGGCCCCATGCATGCAAAATCAAACGCCACTTCATTGAACGGAAAAGGCAGATGACGGTCTGATTCGATCATCAAACGCTCCTCGATTTCCTGCTCGTTCAACTCAGCAGCAAACGTGAGCATTTTAGTAATCGCCATGCTGGCAGGAAGTGCTACCACGGCATTACGCGTAGAGGGCTTGGCGTGGTCAATGGCACGTTTTAAACTATCTGTGACGTAATTAATGTCCTGAATACGCCGTTCAGCCACTGCACCGTCACGAAGTGAGCAAACCGCATGGCTTTCCACTTGGTAGGTGTCGTGACTCTTTTTAAGCTCCAACAGTTTGATGGCGGTCGATGTAATATCGATGCCGATCAATCCCTTACTGGCTTTAAACAGGCGCATTATGAGTTTATTCCTGCCATCTGATATGCCCAAGAAGTAGTGGCATAACGCGCTAGTCAGGTAACGCGCCGTTATATTTACGGCATATCAACACTGGTGGCCGCTGCCTCGCCTTCCTATAATGGCAGCCAATTGCGCGATACGGCCGCTTGGATGCCGATCCTATTCTCCTTTTCATGGGTGCCCTCTGTTCATGACGTTTTTGCGAACCCTCATTCTGTCGCTGTTCTTTCTTATCGTGTCGTTAGTCGGGGCCGCCGCATTAGCCATGGTGGGCGCGGCTATCTATTTTTCGCCTGGCTTACCTGATGTTCGTCAGTTGCAAGACTTCGAGCTTCACTCACCTCTGCGGATTTTCACCAATGACGGTAAGTTAATCGGTGAGTTTGGTGAGGAACGGCGCATCGTCGTTGATTTCGACGAAATACCTCAGAACATGGTCAACGCCCTGGTGGCCGCCGAGGACACCAATTACTTTGAGCACTCGGGGGTTGACCCTCGAGGGCTTGCCCGTGCCGCAGTAGAGCTGGCCCGAAGTGGCAGTATTCAATCAGGCGGCTCCACCATCAGCATGCAGGTCGCGCGTAACTACATGCTGACGCTTGACCAAACCTTTACTCGTAAGCTGCGTGAAATTCTGCTGGCTCTACAGATGGAAAAACTGCTCAGCAAGCATGAGATATTCGAACTTTACGTTAACAAAATTTTCTTAGGAAATCGAGCATATGGCATTGCAGCCGCTGCCGATACCTATTACGACAAGCCGCTTTCCGAACTGACGCTTGCAGAAACGGCCATGATTGCCGGGTTGCCTAAAGCTCCTTCCGCGTTTAACCCGCTGGCCAACTCCGAGCGCTCACTGATTCGTCGCAACTGGATTCTGTTCCGTATGCGCGAGCTGGGCTTTATTGATGACACCACTTATCAGGCTGCCGTACAGGAGCCGGTCACTGCACGTCGTCACTTCACCCAAACCGAAGTAGATGCTTCTTACGTGGCAGAAATGGCGCGTCAATATGCGATTGAGCGCTTTGGCGATGCGGCGTACACCGGCGGCTACCGCATTTATACGACGCTGGACAGTGAGCTTCAGCCGTTTGCCCGCGAGGCCTTGGCCAATGGCCTGCTTGAGTATGATTTACGCCACGGCTGGCGGGGCGCTGAACAGCACGATATCGCTCCCAGTCTCGTTGAAGCCCAAGAGCGTACGGCAACCCAAGGATTGGAAGAAGAGCTTGCCGAGTCGCCTGAAATTCGTCAGACAGCCCGCCAGGCCGCCGAGCGTAGCCAAACGGAAATTGCCGGTGTTGAAGGCGATGTTAGTAACTGGCTGCAGGTACTTGAGCGTACCCCCAACTATGGTCTGCTAAAACCCGCCATCGTCGTGGAAAGCGGTGGTCGTGAAATGCAGGTACTTACCCGTGGCGGCGAGCTGAAAACCATTAACTGGGACGGCCTAAGCTGGGCACGTACCTATAACAGCCCACGCAGTCGTGGTGCTGAGCCAAGCTCTGCCGACCAGATTGCCGTACGCGGTGACCTGGTTCGCATTCTCGAAACCCAGGATGGCACCGTACGCCTTTCTCAGCGGCCAGATGCAGAAGGCTCGCTCGTTGCTCAGGACCCACGTACCGGCGCGATTCTCGCCTTGCAGGGCGGGTTTGATTTTAACGCCAGCAAGTTTAATCGCGCGGTTCAGGCACAGCGCCAGTCGGGTTCTATTTTCAAGCCCTTCATTTACCTTGCGGCACTTGAAGATGGCGAAATGAACGCTTCCACCGTGATCAATGACGCGCCTGTTGTACTGGACGATGGCAGTAACTCGCTCTGGCGCCCTGTTAACTCCAGCCGTGACTTCGCAGGGCCAATGCGCTTACGCCCGGCGCTTGCTCGTTCGCGCAACCTGGTCACTATTCGCGTTCTACAGGCGATGGGGCTTGATCATACGATCAACTATCTGGAAGGTTTTGGCTTCGCGCCAGGCCGCCTGCCTCATGGCCTCTCTTTGGCCTTGGGCAGCGCAAGCCTAACGCCCATGGAAATGACCAACGCCTACTCCGTGATTGCCAATGGCGGCTTTCAAGTGGCGCCGTGGTTTATTGAACGTGTAACTCGCAATGATGATCATGAGCTCATTGATGAAGCGACACCCCAGGTGGCTTGCCCCAGCTGTGCAGAGGGTCAGGAAACCGTTGAGATTGATGGCCGTGAATACCCGGTTGCCAAACGCGTTGCCAACGCAGCGGCCACCTACATTCTGCGCGATATGCTGCGTGATGTTATTACCTCGGGTACTGGCCGTGGGGCACTGAGCCTTAACCGTGAAGATATCGTCGGTAAAACCGGCACCACCAACAGCCAGCGTGACGCATGGTTTGCAGGCTTTAACACCGACCTGGTGACAACCGTTTGGGTGGGCAAAGACAGCAACGAAACCATTGCCGAGTATGGCGCCAACGCTGCACTGCCTATTTGGAACGCCTTTATGGGCAAGGCGCTTGAAGGCACACCCTCTGCCGTGCCTGAGCGTCCTGATACGGTGGTGACTGCGCGGGTAGACCCTAACTCAGGCCGACGCTTACATGACAATCAGCCGGGAGGCATCAGCGAGTTCTTCCACCGCGACCACTTGCCCGCCTACCAGCCGCGCGGGATTAGCCGAGAGCTGGAAGAGGCCAGCGGCTCACAAGGCTCGGGCACAGCAGAGTCCATCTTCTAAGCAAGCCTGAAGCCATGTAACCGCTAAGGCAAGAAACGCAAAAGCCCGGAAACCTAATGGTCTCCGGGCTTTTTTTACATCCAGCTTTCGCCATCGTTTTAAGCGCTATGCAATACTCGGCGCTTCATGCTTACTGGCTCGCCAATTTGTACCAATCGCAACGATCATGACGGCAACACCGGCAATCTCGGTGATCAAGCTGGGGTAGAAAACCCCTACGATAGCGGCGCCAATGGCAAGACGCGGCAACAAGCCCATACGGGTAAACAAGTACCCCTCAAGGGCAGCGGCAAAGGCGCACAACGCAAAAATCGCAATAACGGCATTCCAGATCACCACCAGCACCGGGCCGCCGACAATAATCTCCGGATTGAACACCATAAACAACGGAATGAGATAAAGCCCTTTGGCAAACTTCCACGCCTGAAAGCCGGTTTCCATCGGTTTACTGCCCGCGATTGCAGCCCCGGCAAACCCTGCCAAGGCGATGGGCGGCGTCACGTTAGAGTCCTGGGAGTACCAGAATACTACCAGGTGAGCGACCAGTAGCGGCACGCCAAACTCCGCCGTTAGCGCCGGGCCCACCAGAACAATCAGCACGATATAGCTTGCGGTAACCGGCAGACCCATACCCAGAATCAGGCTTGCCAACAACACCATGACCAGGGCAAGTACCAGATTGCCGCCCGAGAAAGCGAGCATCATGGAGGAGAACTTAAGCCCAAGGCCGGTTAACCCAACCACACCCACGATAATGCCTGCCACCGCACACGCCATGGAAACCGCCACGGCATTGCGTGCGCCCAGTTCAAGGCCCTGCACCAGCTTCACCAGGCCGATCCAAACCACCTCTTGGGTCCGCCTGACTGTCACCGGCTGGCCTTGGCCAGGCGCGACAAAGAAGTACCATAACGCGTAACGTAAAACCGCCACGGCAATCATGGTAATTACCGCGTAGTAGCCGACCCGCATGGGCGAAAGGTTCATTACCAGTAGCCACACCAGCACGGCCAGCGGCAGCAGAAAATGCCAGCCATCCTTCATGACCTGGCGCATTTTCGGCAGCTCGCTTCTCGGCATGCCCTGCATTCCCTGTTTAAGGGCAATAATATGTACAAACAGATACACCGTCGCGAAGTACATGATCGCCGGTAAAATACTGACTTTGACAATATCCAGGTACGGCGTATTGGTGTACTCGGCTATCAAAAAGGCGCCTGCGCCCATCAGCGGCGGCATAATTTGCCCACCAGTGGAGGCAGCGGCTTCAATTCCTCCCGCCTGCCTGGGCTGATAGCCCAGTTTTTTCATCAGCGGGATAGTAAACGCGCCCGTGGTGACCACGTTGGCAATCGCGCTACCCGAGATAGACCCCATGCCCGCCGACGCCAGCACAGCCGCCTTCGCCGGGCCGCCGCGCTGGCGCCCTGTGGCTGCGTAGGCCATATCAATAAAGAATTTTCCCGCCCCGGTGCTCTCTAAAAACGCCCCAAACAGCACAAATATAAAAATGTAGGTCGCGGCAACCCCTAACGGCAAACCAAAGATACCTTCCTGACCCAAGTACAGCTGGCCTGCTACTCGGTCCAGAGAATAGCCGCGATGATTTAAAATACCGGGCAGCCACTCGCCAAGCCAAGGCAGCTCACCGCGTGGCCCGGCAAAGGCGTATATGATGGCCAGCACGCCAATAATCGTCATCCCGAAGCCCACGGCACGACGGCTGGCTTCCAGTACAGTGACCGTCGCAATGCAGGCCACCAGAATATCGGTTTCACTCCAGAAACCCGCACGATTGATAATCTCGTCTAAAAACAGCACCAGGTAGCCGCCGGTAATCAGCGCGCCCGCTAAAAAGACAAGATCAATTCCCCAGCCAAGTACACCTCGCTTACGGCTCGGCCCAAAAACCGGGAACATTAAAAACGCTAACAGCATAATCAGCGCCAAGTGGATACCGCGCTGATAAAACAGCCCCAACGGCTGAATACCGGCGGAGTAGAGCTGAAACAGGGAAAGCCCGACAGCCACGATGGTGATACACCGCAGCACCAGGCGGGGTTGAATCGCATTACCGCCCGGCATTAATACCGGCGGTGGAGTGGATTCGTTCATGAAGTCCTCGGAAGTGTTGTCTCGCTTGTTTCTTTTAGAAGCGCTCTGGCTCACCCAGTTGGATGATGACTCGCTGCCCTGCCGCTTGCTCGCTCAGGCTAATGTCAGGGTGCTCGCCACCGGGCCACACCACTTGATGGTTGACCGCATTAGCACCGACTCGAAGTACATACCGGTTATTGATGACAGGCTCGTTAATCGCATTGATCCAGTAGCCGCCCTGGCCATCAGACACTTGCTCACCTCGACCCACAATATGCCCAAGTCCTGCGGCAAAGTCGGGCTGGTGGCTGCGCTCAAGCTGCATGACACCGCTGGCGTTGCGATAGCAATCCAGCACCGTGAAGTGTTCGACCGAATGCTGCCACTGAATGCACCAGCGCACGCCTTCAGGAGCGGCTTCCTCCAACAGCGTTTCGCCATCTTCAGTGGTAACCGTAAGGTACGCAGACGCCGAGGCGGGGGAAGCCCCAGCCTCGGCGAACGGTAAGCAGACCAACAGGAGCGCCATCAGTTTTTGTTGCCACTGCATGACGAATGCTCCGTTAGATGAAGGCGTCGTTACGGACGCAAACGGTCCGGAATTTCGACATCCATTTCCTCAAAGTAGCGAATTGCGCCCGGGTGCAGCGGCACGGGCGTTGAGTTCATGGTGAACTCAATCGTGGTGTCGTTGGCGGCGGGGTGGACGGCAATCAGCTCATCGGTGTGCTCAAACAGCAGTTGGGTCAGTTGGTAGGCAAGCTCTTCATCCATCTCGGCGTTAACCACCAGGACATTGGGGATGCCGATGGTCTGAACGGCTTCGTCCATGCCGTCGTACATGCCAGCAGCAAGCTCGTAGGGAGCAAACACCGCTTCCTCTTCCTGCGCGTTGGCAATTTCTTCATCGGACAGGTTGATCAAGCGAATGTCGCGCGTGGCGGCCAGGTTAAGAATGGAGCTGGTAGGCGGGCCTACGCTCCAGAAACCGGCATCAATATCGCCATCGCGGATGGCATCGGCCGTTTCGTTGAAATTGAGCCGCTGAGGAGTAAAGTCTTCGTAGCTAATGCCGTTGGATTCCAGTACGGCGCGGGCATTAAGCTCGGTGCCGCTACCCGGTGCGCCAACCGAAACTCGCTTGCCCGCCAGGTCATTGATGCTTTGAATATCGGATTCGGCAAGCGTCACCAACTGCACCGCATTGGGGTAGAGGGATGCCAGCGCCCGGGTGTTTTCCACCTGACGCCCTTCAAAATCGTCGGTGCCGGTATAGGCTTGATACACCGTATCGGCCAGTGCGGTGGCAAGATCGGCGTCGCCGCGCATGATGAGCCCCATATTTTCAACCGAGGCGCCAGTCACTTCCGCCGTCGCTTGGGCACCTTCAATATGGTTATTGATCATTTCAGCCAGGCCGCCGCCAATAGGATAGTAAACGCCCCCGGTACCGCCAGTGGCGATAGAGAGCTGTTGGGCGCTGGCGGGCAGTGCTATGGCGAGCAGCGATGCTGCGGCTGCATATTTTAGTGTTTGCATGCGAGTTGCCTCCGTCCGGCTTGGACTTATAAGTATGCGTGACGATCAAAATATTTGTTGTGCTTGCCGCTGCATTCGCAGCGGCGGCCACGTGACGTTAGCACGGCTGTTGCGTTGATGTTAATGGGACAATAGTGCCACGACCTGCTGAGTAATATGCGCCCCAATAGGAAGCGCTGACGTTGCTGCTGGCGAAGGAGCATTGCCGACGTTCACCGTCCGCCGTGTATTGACGAATAAAAAGTCATCGACCAACTTACCGTCACGGGATACAGCCTGGGCGCGAACGCCTGCTGGGTAAGGTTGAAGGTCATCAATAGTGATATCAGGGCAATATTTGCGGACCAGCTCCAGGTAGCCACGCTTATAGAACGAGTTTTTCATCTCCCCGATTCCTGGCTTAAGGTGCTTGCCCAATACCTTTAAAGTACCGGGATGGGACAACATCTGAGCTATATCGCGTAGCGACATATCCTGTTTTCGATAGCCTTCACGCTTTAACGCTAATACCGCGTTGGGGCCGACCGTTACCCGGCCATCGATCATTCGGGTTAAATGCACGCCCAAAAACGGCATGCCCGGGTCCGGAATAGGGTAAATCAAGTGGTTAACGATATGATTATGCTGCTCGGGCAGTAAGTAGTACTCCCCCCGGAACGGGCAGATGGTAAAGCCTGGTTTCTGACCCAGCATGCGGATCACCCGGTCAGCCATTAACCCGGCACAGGTCACCAGATAGCGGCTGCTCAACGTATCGCTGGAAGTGGTGACCACCACCTCGGCACGGCGCTCTTCCAACCCTTTCACCTCAACGCCATAGCGAATTTTCCCGCCAAGACGTTCAAATTCAGCGGCCATGGCACGAGTCACCTGGGCATAGTCGACGATGCCGCTTGAAGGGACGTAAATAGCGGCCTCGCCACGGATATTCGGCTCACGCTCTTTAAGCGCCTCCGCGCTAAGCCACTCACGCTCCAGACCATTGGCCGCAGTACGTTCCCAAAGCGCTTGCATGCGCTGGATCTCAAGGGCATCGGTGGCCACCAGCAGCTTGCCGCAAATGGCGTAATCGACCCCATGCTGATCACAAAACGCCCGCGTTGCTCGGTTGCCCTCAAGACAAAACCGCGCCTTCAAACTGCCCGGCGTGTAGTACACCCCGGCATGAATAACACCGCTATTATGGCCGGATTGGTGCTGAGCGGGGCCGTGCTCTTTTTCAAGCACCAGCAGACGCTTATCAGGGTAGGTCTGCTGCAGCTGCATTGCGGTAGACATCCCAAGGATTCCGCCGCCAATAATGATGAAATCCCACATCAATCACGCCTCTTATGCCAAAGTGTTAATTTTTAGTAATAATAGCCGCTATTCTTATATCTTCGCCGGTTTGCCACCCTTTCACCAGCGAGCCGACGTTATAGCAATGGAGATTGCCATGGAGCCAGATGCGCCGCGTCAAAACTTAGCGATTAACGCTTACCGAACGCTCAAGCACGACATTATCCGAGGCCGCTATGCGCCTGAAGAGAAGCTCCTTATGAGCCGCTTAAAGGAGCATTACGGCGTTAGCACCGGGCCGCTACGGGAGGCGCTTTCGCAACTGGTAGCCGACCGCCTGGTCGTGGCTATTAGCCAGCGGGGATACCGCGTAGCGCCCATGTCACTTGCTGAGCTTAATGATATTTATGACGCACGTGCCCAGCTGGAAGGGCTTATTTTGCGCTTGGCCATCGAGCGGGGCGACGATGAGTGGGAAGCCTCGGTGGTAGCCACGGCACACCGGCTTTCCAGGGTAACCGATATCAGCTCGCCCGATGAACTACTTGATGGCTGGGATACACGTCACAAGGCGTTCCATACCGCGATTGCCAGCGGCTGCAACTCCCCTCACCTGCTGCAAATGCGCCACACTCTGTTTGATCAGGTGGAACGTTACCGCCACTTGTGGCTACAGGAAACCGTTATGTCACCCACCGCACTAGCGCAAAAGCGCCAAGAGCACGCCGCCCTTGTTGAGGTTATTTTGGCCCGCAATGCCGAGCAGGCTGACACGTTAATGCGCGATCACTTGATGACACCAGTCCCCATCATTACGCAAGTGCTTAAGGCTCGCGGCATCCAATAAATTCTTCATTTCAAAAAAATGTAGATATTTTTAAATAACGGCGATAAATTGGAATAGCTTTCAAAGTAGATCGCTGGATCGGCGTGGGCGCCTGGATGTGTCGACGCGAACCTGTTTCCCCTCAAGAATTCTCAGGAGACTACGTAATGACACACTTCAATTGGGACGACCCGCTATTGCTGGAGCACCAGCTCACAGAGGAAGAGCGCCAGATTCGCGATGCCGCCCACGACTACTGCCAAAACAACCTGCAGCCCCGTGTATTAAGTGCATTTCGTGAAGAGCGCTTTGACCGCGAGATCATGACGGAAATGGGAGAACTGGGCCTGCTGGGCGCGACCGTTTCCCCGGAGTACGGCGGTGCAGGCGTTAACCACGTTGCGTACGGCTTGATAGCCCGAGAAGTGGAGCGTGTCGATTCCGGCTACCGCTCAGCCATGAGCGTACAGTCGTCGCTGGTGATGTATCCCATTGAAGCGTACGGCTCAGAAGAGCAGAAACAAAAGTACCTGCCCAGGCTTGCCAGCGGTGAAATGGTCGGCTGTTTTGGCCTTACCGAACCCGACCACGGCTCCGACCCCGGCAACATGATTACCCGCGCGGAAAAAGTCGACGGCGGCTATCGGTTAACCGGCGCCAAAATGTGGATTACCAATAGCCCCATTGCCGATATCGCCGTGGTATGGGCCAAGTCGGCTGCCCACGACAACCAGATCAAAGGCTTTATCGTTGAACGTGGCACAGAAGGCTTCTCCACCCCAAAAATTGAAGGCAAGGTGTCGCTTCGCGCCTCGATTACCGGTGAAATCGTACTGGACGGCGCCTTTGTCCCTGAAGAGAACCTGCTGCCTAACGTCAGCGGCCTTAAAGGGCCTTTTGGCTGTTTGAACAAAGCGCGTTATGGCATTGCATGGGGTGTAATGGGCACTGCTGAATTCTGCTGGCACGCCGCCCGCCAATACACCCTGGACCGCAAGCAGTTTAACCGCCCGCTGGCGGCTAACCAGTTGATCCAGAAAAAGCTGGCCGATATGCAAACGGAAATTACCCTGGGCCTTCAGGCCGCGCTTCAGATGGGTCGTCTGATGGATAGCGGCAACTGGGCGCCGGAAATGATTTCGCTGATCAAACGCAACAACTGCGGCAAGGCGCTGGATATTGCGCGCATGTCGCGAGATATGCACGGCGGTAACGGCGTTTCCGACGAGTATGGGGTAATTCGCCATATGGTGAACCTGGAGTCGGTGAATACCTACGAAGGTACCCACGATGTTCACGCATTGATTCTTGGCCGCTCTCAAACCGGCATTCAGGCATTTTTCTAAGCTGCCGCGCACAAACCACAATAGGCCACAGGAATCATCATGAGCAACGTAACCAAACCGCTGGCGGGCATTAAGGTACTCGATATTTCTCGCGTACTGGCCGGGCCCTGGTGTGGCCAAATGCTCGCGGACATGGGGGCCGATGTAGTGAAGGTCGAGCGCCCAGGCAGCGGCGACGACACGCGCCACTGGGGACCTCCCTGGCTTGAAAACACCGCAGAATCAGCTTATTACCTGTGCGCCAACCGGGGGAAACGCTCGGTGACGATTGATATGGCCAGGCCAGAAGGCCAAACGCTGATCAAGCAGCTCGTTGCCCAGTCAGATGTGCTGCTTGAGAACTTTAAAGTCGGCGGCCTGAAGAAATACGGCCTGGATTACGCCAGCCTGCAAGCGCTTAACCCGGCACTGATCTACTGCTCGATTACCGGTTTTGGCCAGCAAAGTCCCTACGCCCACCGCGCAGGCTACGACTTCATGATTCAAGCCATGGGCGGCATCATGAGTTTGACCGGCAAACCCGACAGTGAACTCGGTGGCGGCCCGGTGAAGAGCGGCGTGGCGTTTACCGATATTTTTACTGGCCTGTATGCCGCCAACGCTGTGCTGGCAGCGCTTTATCAACGCCGTGACAGCGGCGTCGGCTGCCATATTGATATGGCGCTGATGGATGTCCAGGTAGGCGTGCTGGCCAACCAAGCGCTTAACTACTTAACCTCCGGCAACGTGCCTCAACGCTTGGGCAATGCGCACCCTAACATCGTGCCCTATCAAGCGTTTGCGACCGCGGATGGACACATCATTGTGGCCGTAGGCAATGACGCACAGTTTGCGCGCTTTTGTGAGGTGCTCTCGCTAAGCGATCTGCCGCTCGATGAGCGTTTCGCCACCAATGGTGCCCGCGTTAACCACCGTGAAACACTCGTGCCCCTACTCGAAGCGGCCCTTGCTCAGCGAACCATGGATACATGGCTGACCGCCTTTGAAGCAGCAGGCGTGCCCAGCGGCCCCATCAATACGCTTGACCGCGTATTTGATGACCCGCATGTAAAAGCGCGCGGCTTAAAACAGACCCTGCCCCACTCACAGTCGGGCCAGGTGGACCTGGTGGCTAACCCTATTCGCGTCAATGGTCACTCCATGAGCGCCAGCACAGCACCGCCAGGCTTGGGTGAGCATACTGAACGTGTGTTAAACGACATCGGCATTAGCCCGGCCCAACAACAGGCACTGCGTGAGGCAGGTATTATTTGATTGCTCGGCGTATACGGTGTTTACGCCTATTAATTACGCACTATGCTGAAAGCCTATCCCTTATTAGATAGGAGTTGAGCCATGAGCAATGCTGAGCTAAACGAACTAAAGCGGAAATACGTTGCCAACGGCGCAGCGAGCCCTGCCACAGCGTTTGCCGACCATGCCGAAAACGCTGAAGTGTGGGATGCTGATGGCAACCGATTTATCGATTTTGCTGGCGGAATCGGCGTCCTGAACATCGGCCACCGCCACCCTAAAGTGGTTGCCGCGGTGAAGGCACAGCTCGACAAGGTAATGCATACCTGCCAAACGGTCATGCCCTATGAAGGCTACGTTCGCGTAGCCGAAAAACTTAGCCACCTGGTACCGGTTCGTGGCCACGCCAAGGTAATGCTGGCCAACTCCGGCGCCGAAGCGCTGGAAAATGCCGTCAAGATTGCCCGCGCAGCGACCGGACGCGCTAACGTCATCTGCTTTGATGGCGGCTACCACGGCCGCACCTTCTTCACCATGGCGATGAACGGCAAAGTAGCGCCCTATCAAACCGACTTTGGCCCCATGCCAGGCACCGTATTTCGGGCGCCCTACCCGGTCGATTATCACGGTGTTAGTGAAGATGAAGCCCTTCGCGGCCTGATGATGGCGCTTAAAACCGACGCGGGCCCGTCCAATACCGCCGCCATCATCCTGGAGCCCGTGCTTGGCGAAGGCGGCTTTTACCCGGCACCGGCCTCGTTTCTTAAAAAGATCCGCGACATCTGTGATGAGCACGGCATTCTGATGATTATTGACGAGGTGCAGTCTGGCTTCGGGCGCACAGGCAAGATGTTCGCCATTGAGCACAGCGGTGTTGAGCCCGACATCATGACCATGGCCAAAAGCATGGCCGACGGCATGCCGGTTTCAGCCGTGGTAGGTACCGATACAATAATGGACGCCTCAGGCCCCAACTCATTGGGTGGTACCTACACAGGCAGCCCAACCGCCTGCGCTGCCGCACTTGCCGTTATGGAAGTGTTTGAAAAAGAGAACATCCTGGAGAAAAGCCAAGCCCTCGGCGATAAGCTGGCCAAGCATTTTAATCAGTGGCAGGCACGTTACGAAAGTGTCGCTAATGTTCGCCACATGGGCGCGATGGCCGCCTTTGAACTCGTTGCTGATAAAACTACCCGAGCACCCAATGCAGAGCTTGCCAGCGCATTATGCAAAAAGGCCCGCGAAGAGGGTTTGATTCTGCTTTCCTGCGGGATGTACGGCAATACCATCCGCTTTTTAATGCCCATTACCATCGAAGACGACGTTTTGAACGAAGGGCTGGATATTATCGAGTCATGCCTAGAATCGCTGGTTTAGAACGACCACGTGTCAAAAACAAACGCGCCGCTCAAATCGAGCGGCGCGTTGGGTGTTTATCTGCCGTCACCCTGCCATAAATCTTGGCAGCCAAAGGGCAATTTGTGGCCAGATACTCACCAGCATGGCAGCAACACACATGAGCAGGAAAAACGGCAGTGATGCCCATGCAACACGGCTGATGCTTTCACCTGTCAGGCTTTGCAGTACAAAGAGATTGAAGCCAACAGGCGGGGTAATCTGACCAAGCTCAATCATGATAATCAGAAAAATACCAAACCAGATTGGATCAAACCCTGCCAGCAAAACGATGGGGAGCGTAATCGGCAAACTCATTACGGTAATCGAAATACCGTCCAGGAAGAGCCCCAGCACGATATAGAAAATGGCTAGCGCAAACAGCAATACCATGGGACTGAAGTTCTGCTCAGCAATCCAACCTGCCAACTCGCGCGGTAGATGTAGATATCCCATCGCCGTAGATAGAAGCGTTGCTGTGATGAGCAGACTACACACCATGATGGTGGTGATTAACGTCCCGCGAAATGCTTCAACAAATAGCCTGAGGTTTAGCTGTCTTTCAAATCCCAATAGCATCAGAGTAGCTGCCACGCCCACTGCTGCTGCTTCTGATGGTGTTGCAATGCCGCTATAGATTGATCCAATCACAATGGAGATCAGCAATAATATGGGCAACAGCAACATAAAGGATTGCCAGATAGTCTGTTCAGACACCACGGCTTTAGGCGTTAAGGATGGCGACATCCAGGACCTGAAACAGATATAGCAGCTGTAGAGAAAAGCGATCAAAAGCCCAGGCACCACGCCTGCCATAAACAACTGACTGATCGACACCTCCGCTTGCACTCCATAGACAATCATCACGATTGATGGAGGAATCAACAGGCCGAGACTACCGGCGCCTGCCAGAGAGCCTATCGAAAGGTTTCTGTCATAGCCTCTCTCTTTCAGCTCCTGAGTAGTAATTTTACCGATGGTGGCCGTTGTAGCCGCGCTGGAGCCACTCACGGCTGCAAATAATGTGCAGCCCAAAACGTTGGTATGGAGTATTCCGCCGGGCAAATGGCTGGTAATTGGTACAAGTCCCTTGAACAAACGCTCCGAGATATTCGAGCGAAATATCAACTCTCCCATCAGGATAAACAGCGGAATGGCAGATAATTCCCAGCTGTTGCTAGCCCGATATAAAATCCGAGAAAAAATCAGGCCAATGCGATCTGCACTAAAATCTCCAAACAGCCAAAGAGAGCCGATAGACACTGCCATCATGGCAGCAAAAATCCACATGCCCATGGTCAGAAAGAAAAGCAGTAGAACCGCAACGCCTATAGCCGTCCAAAAAATATCCATGCATGACTTCCCATCAGTTAAATCTTATTCAGCTACAGGCAAATACTGAGAGCGCAACATCAGTATTTTCAGGGCTCTGACAAGAAGCGAAAAAGAGATCAGCCACATACCAATCAGTATCGCGCCCTCGGGTATCCAGATAGGCGTTTCAGCGAGCGTTTCACTGACCACCCCTCGGCTAAAACTCCGCTGAACGTTCTGCAGCCAGAACGTAGATATCCATAGAAAGCAGCCAGCGGCTACCAGGCTACTGAAGAGCTCAAGCGGCCATCGCTTATTCACAGGGATACGTTCAAGCAGAAGGGAAACTCTGATCAGCCCACCTTTCTCAAGTACGTAAGGAAGGCCTAGAAACGACATGGTGGCAACGGCATAGCCAATATACTCATCGAGGATATAGGTGGATTGGCCAAAAAACCTCAGCGCTATCTCCAGAAGAATATGGGCCAGCATATAAATAATCAGTACGATGGCAATCACAGCGCCGATTCTATTAAGCAGCATGGAGACTCGCTCCATGCTCTTTAGAAACATCATTGCTCGCCTCTAAACTCAACCAGGATTGATTGCCCCACATCACCAGTGTTTTGTAGCCAATTCTCAATAACGCTGGCTGATGCGTCCGAAAGCGCACTAAGCAACTCAGCTGATACCGGATCATTGATGGTTACATCATGCTCACCAAGCGTTTGATAGTTTTCTTCGGTGCGGGTCTCAACAGCCGCCCAATTGTGCTGGTCAGTGAGGCTGGCGGCTTCAAGAAGTGCATCTTGCTGCTCAGCGCTCAATGCCTCAAATACACCTTTATTCATATGTACCATATTGAGCGGGATAGCATATTGAACTCCCGCAAAATGGTTCTGATGCTCCCAGAAACTGCCATTCGCGCCCGCCTCTGCCGAGGTTAATACAGCACTGATTCCACCGGTAGCCAGCTGAGGCACTACATCTCCCCAGGACAGGCTGACGGGTGAAGCGCCTACATTTCGGAAAGTTTCCGTTCCACTGCGATCAAAGGTACGGATTTTTAAGTTTTCCAGGTCATCCGGACTCTCTATTGCCGTCTTGGACCAGACGCCGCTCGGCGGCCAAGGTGATGCATAAAGCAGTATCTGGCCATTATCTTCAAAGACTTCTTCGTAATGAGGTTTCGCTATTTCATATAAACGTCGCGCATCTTCGACGTTTTCAACAATAAAGGGCAAGGAAGAGAGTAGGAAGATAGAGTCAATTCCACTCATGGTGCCCGAAAGCGTATCGGCTATATCAACGGCGCCATCGGCAACGGCATAAAAGTGGTCTCCTGAATTAAAGCCTAAAGCACCACCCGTATGTAGCGTAATATTGATATCGCCGCCCGTAAGTTCGCCTACTTTATCAATAAAATAGGCATCGCCTTGGGCGTGTATGGAGTTCGCATTATATTCATTGGAAAAGTCCATATTAGCTGACTGAGCAAAAGCGTAGCCGCTCACCAGTAACGAACCTAATAGAAGAGATGTGTTTATTACCGGCTTAAGCCCATTTTTTTTCGCAGCAGCTTTAGAAATCATTCAATGATCCTACTATTTATTATTGAAGGTATTTCTTAAACTACATTCATTGGCCAGCCAACTGTTTCCTATAGCGACACAAAAGCGTCAGATAGCGACACTGCGTGATAACAGATCTGGGAAGATAGGCCGTAACTTAATCACGGGGTCGTCGATCGCCCTCCAGGAAATTGGCCGTAAACACCGCTTTGCCGTACGTCTCAAACGACCATTTCATCACATCGTTCAAGGCTGCCATGACCGTATCGAACTCACCAAATATCTGAGTGCTCATGCGGTTGGGATACACCTCTAACCCCGTCGCTTCAAGGCGCTTGACCACGTCTTTTACTAGCGGTTTAACATCATTGCCCAGCGGGTAGTAGCTAAGCTGTACAGAAAGATACATAACGCCTCCTTACGTTGTGTGTGGTGGCCTGCCAGTTGCGCTCGAAAAGCGCTGCCAAGCGGCCAGAATGGCTAGCCGTGTTTCGTCGGGGTGCTCCATCGGAAACATATGGGTTCCTGGCGTGTCGCTCACGGTTAAGCCTTTCCGCTTCAAACGTTTGATACGCGCTGCGGTAAGCAAATCCGACTCCTGACCGGCAATAATCGCCAGCGGCACGCCTACCCGGCTCGGC
Organism: Halomonas sp. AOP30-A1-24; assembly: GCF_052378165.1. Taxonomy (NCBI): domain Bacteria; kingdom Pseudomonadati; phylum Pseudomonadota; class Gammaproteobacteria; order Oceanospirillales; family Halomonadaceae; genus Halomonas; species Halomonas sp. AOP30-A1-24. The sequence goes on along the minus strand of NZ_JBQSXL010000029.1, from coordinate 18,027 downwards.
AAGCGCGAAAGGTGGTCCGGCAAGTGGCGAAAAATCTCCACCTCGACACGCGGATCAAACGTCAATTCTGCGCTGCCATCCTCTAAAAGCCGGGTACCTGCTTCAATGTAGTCGTTAAGCGCTGCCGGGGTAAAGCGGCTAAAGAGGCCGCGCTGACTTAAGGATTTAGCCATCACCTCGCGGCTTGGCCATACGCTGCGCCGGCCCTGGGTCTTACCTGCCGGTGTAATGCGATCCATAAAGCCAAAACGTTTGGCCACTTTCATGGCCCAGGCATCGGCTCCCAACATCAACGGCGGGTCGAGCAGGATCACCCCGCAAAAACGCTCGGGCTGCTTGTCGGCCGCCATGGCCATCAGCGTGCCGCCCAGCGAGTGGCCCACGCCTAGCAGGGGCGCTTGGGTATCCGGCAGATAGCTTAATAGCTCATCCACCAGGTTGGCCCAATTGTGGTTCACTGGGTAGTCCGGATGATGGCCAAGCCGATCCACGGGGTGGATATCAAAGGTATCGGCCAAGGGTTCGAGCAGACTTTTATAGCTTAGCCCAGGAAACCCATTGGCATGGGCAAACATCAGATGAGGCCGTGCGGGGGTTGTTGTCATAAAAAAACTCTTGGGCCTTTAACGCCGCCGTTATGGTCGCCAGTACACGTGGCAATACCGTTTTCATTCAATCGTTCTCATACAATCGTTTTCATATAAGCGTTTTCATATAAGCGTTTTCATACAACTGTTTTAACGTGCGGACTAAAGAGCGTCAATCGACATAAGGTTTAACAGGCTAACAAAATATCGGTAGGCGCTGATTTCTAAAACAGAGAGAGCTGCTCAGTGGGTGCGGCTTCTACCAGGCGATACCCCACCCCCAGCAGACGCACCGGGCGCTCGCCGCGTGCCCAGCCAACGTTCAACAGCGTCTCGAACTGCTCAAGGTTGGGCGCGGGGTCGGCATGCTCCACCGTGGTTTGGGTAAAGTCGTTAAACTTCACCTTGACCATTAACCCTCTTACCCCAGGCGGTGGGTCCAGGCGGGCATAGCGGCGCTCTAAATCTTCTAACAGCACGGAGAGTTGTTGGCGGCACGCCGCAAGCGTGGGCAGGTCCTTGGCATAGGTCTGCTCGGTACTTACCGATTTACGCTCACGATGGTTTTTAACCGGCCGCTCGTCATGGCCGAGGCTTAACTCGTGCAGGCGTTTACCAAAGCGGCCAAACTGTTCCACCAGCTCAGTAAGTGGGCGAGCGCGCAGGTCAGCGCAGGTATGGATATCCAGCCGTGCCATCTTTTCAGCGGTGCGTGGGCCCACTCCATGAATCTTTTTCACCGGCAGCGCCTGAACAAAGTGCTCCACTTCATCAGGCGTAATTACACACAGGCCGTCCGGTTTATTCCAGTCGCTGGCGATTTTGGCGAGGAACTTGTTGGGCGCCACTCCCGCCGACACGGTGATGCCTACCTCCCGCCGAACCCGCTCGCGAATCGCCTGCGCCATGCGCGTGGCACTTCCCTGGTGCAGCGTCACCTCGGAGACATCCAAAAACGCTTCATCCAATGACAACGGTTCGATTAAATCGGTCACCTCGCGATAAATCGCAAAGACCTGGCGCGCCACTTCCTTGTACTTGGCCATATCGCCACGGATAAGCGTTAAATGTGGGCAGCGTTTCAGTGCCTGAGCCATCGGCATGGCGGAATGAATGCCGTATTCGCGGGCGGGATAATTGCAGGTTGCGACCACCCCGCGCTGCTCGACGCTCCCCCCAATGGCAATGGGAATATCCTTGAGCGCCGGGTTGTCGCGCATTTCTACCGCCGCGTAAAAACAGTCACAGTCGCAGTGGATAATTTTGCGCACTGGCCACCCTTCTCACCTGTAAAAAAACACAGTTTATCACAGATTTTTCCTGTTCAGGTTCCGCAGAACGTTCTTAATACTTGTTCGCTGCTGGTGGCGGGAACGGCTAGGCGGCGCGCTTCCGGTGAATCCTCGAAGGGCTTAGTCACCGCTGCAAGCAAGGTATGAAAAGGTGCGTAGTCGCCCTCGTAAGCGGCATTAATGACCTCCTGAACGCGGTGATTACGCGGAATAACGACCGGATTGGCGTGCCGCATCGCCTCCCAACGCGCTACATCCTGATGAGCAACACACTCGGCCTGCCAGGCCTCTATCCACGCGCCCAAGGCGTCAGGCTGAGTGGTTAACGCAAGCACGGCATCATGAGTTTGGGCACCCGGTGAGGCGGCGTACTGGGTCAACGCGTCAAAGGTTGCCGTCATATCCATCTTGCCTTGGGCCATTTGGATTTCAAGCGACGCCATCAGCGTATTGGCTTGCTCGCTATCAGACGAAAGCCCTAGCTTGTCCGCCTGACGCTTGCGCTGCTCATCGGCATGTATATCGGTAAAACGATGAATGGCCTGCGTTGCCTGCTCCACCGCCTCATCGCCCTGCGTCTGCATTAGCGGCAGTAACGTTTCCGCCAAGCGGGCCAGGTTCCATTGGGCAATCGCGGGCTGATTGCCAAAGGCGTAACGGCCGGCCTCGTCAATAGAGCTAAACACCTTTTGCGGATCAAACTGCTCCATAAAGGCACAAGGGCCGTAATCAATGGTCTCCCCGGTGATGCTGGTGTTATCGGTATTCATCACACCGTGGATAAAGCCTACGCTCATCCAGTGCGCCACCAGCGCGGCCTGGCGGGCAACAACCGCCTCCAGCAGTGCCAGGTAAGGGTCATCGGCTTGGGCCGCGTCTGGGTAGTGGCGCTCAATCGCGTAATCTGCCAGGGCTTTTAGGGTCTGTTCATTACGCAGCACTGCAGCAAACTGAAAGGTGCCAACGCGCACGTGGCTGCGAGCCACCCGGGTAAAAACAGCCCCTGGCTCAGGTAGTTGGCGTCTAACCACCTCTCCGCTGGCTACCGCGGCCAGCGCCCGCGTAGTGGGTACGCCAATCGCCGCCATAAATTCACTGACCAGGTACTCACGCAGCACAGGCCCCAAGGGCGAGCGGCCATCACCACCGCGTGAAAAAGGAGTTCGCCCGCTGCCCTTCAGCTGTATATCCCGCCGCTGGCCCTGCTCGTCTACCACTTCGCCCAGCAAAAGTGCCCGGCCATCCCCCAACTGAGAGACAAAATTACCAAACTGGTGGCCCGCATAGCCAAGCGCAATAGGGTCCGCGCCTGGGGGCAGCGTATTACCGCTAAACCACTGCGCCAGCGTGGCGTTATCAGGCACCTCACTCGCCCCCAGGGTTTGAGCAAGGGAGTGATTAAAGGCAATTAAGCTGGGCGCTTTTACCGGCGTGGGCTGGCACGCCATCCACAGCGGCTCAGGTAGTGTTTTGTAAAAATGCTCAAACGTCAGCACAGTCACCTCCTCTATCATTGGGCGTTATCTCCTAATACCCTAGCAGTTCACTCAAGCAGGCGGTGAGATAATGTCATCTCTTCACGGGTTACCTTTGCCTCCGGTAGCACGCGACTTCTATCAACGCGATACCGTCGCCGTCGCCAACGACCTGTTAGGTTGCTGGTTAGTGCGTGTCATAGACGGCGTTCAAATGGCGGTGCGTATTGTTGAAACCGAAGCTTATTGCGGCGCCCACGACTCAGCCTGCCATGCCCACCGTGGATTAACGCCCCGCACGGCGGCGATGTTCGGCCAGCCCGGCCACGCCTACGTGTACTTGGTGTATGGCATGCACTGGCTGCTTAATATCGTCACCGAACCTGAAGGGTCGCCTTGTGCAGTGCTGATCCGCGCTGTTGAACCCGTGCTTAACGAACACGCCATGCGCGAGCGGCGCAGTATACCGGGCAGGCAATTATGTAACGGGCCCGGCAAACTCACCCGGGCACTTGGCGTGGATAAAGCACTTTACGGCCACGATATGACGCGCGCCGAGCAGTTGTGGGTATGTGCAGGCAGCCACTCGACGCCCATTGCCAGCGGCCCGCGTGTCGGCATCGACTACGCCGAGCCTCATGACCGTGATGCGCCCTGGCGGTTTTGGCTGGAAGGCAACCCGTGGGTATCCAAAGCGCGCTGACCCAGCGTCAACCGCTTAACGGCATGGGTTAATACCGGCGTTAATGGGGCACGCCATTGATGGCTGAGTAGCGTATCTGCCCGGGTAACACCCAGCGACAGCGAGGCAATGGGCAAGCCCATGGCATGAGCATCACGACAGAAGCGGTAGCCCGAAAACACCATTAACGACGTGCCTACGGCCAGCACCGCATCCGCCTTGTTCAAGCCTGCCTGCGCCGCTTGGCGACGCTCTGCAGGCACCACGTCGCCATAATAAACCACGTCCGGCTTTAAAATACCGCCGCAACGCGGGCAATCAAGCACGCGAAACGTACTGAAATCGGTTTCCAGGTCAGCGTCGCCATCTGGCGCGTGCGTGGCATTAAGTACCGCAAAGGCAGGGTTCATGCGCGCCATTTCGCTATGCATGGCGTGGCGCATCATCTGGTAATGGCAAGTCATGCACTTCACCAGATCCGCCCGGCCGTGCAGGTCGATGACACGCTTTGAACCTGCCCGCTGATGAAGGCGGTCAACGTTCTGCGTTACCAAAAGCTCTACAAACCCCATCGCCTCCAGCGCTGCCAACGCCTGGTGAGCGCCACTTATTTGGGCTTCGCGGAGCGCTTTAAATCCGACCAGCGCACGCGCCCAATAGCGCTGACGCACGCTGAGCGATGCCATAAAGTCGCCGTGCTGAACAGGAGGTGGCCGCTTCCACTGCCCGTTAGCGTCGCGGTAGTCGGGAATACCGCTATCGGTACTCACACCTGCGCCGGTAATTACCCACAACCTGGGGTGCTGCTCGATAAAGCGAGCAAGTTCAAACCCCGCTTGGGCCACACTTTTTTCCATTTCCACGGCCTGCGTCAATTGATGCCCTAGGCAAGTTTCCCCTATCTCGACGATACTGTAGGACATTATGGGCACATGCAACGTACCTGGTCTCAGCGTACCTGGTCTTAACGTACTTAGCAGCGATGCCTGACTACGCATTGAAGGAGCGCCTCATGCAGAGCGATCACGATATTATTATTGTTGGCGGCGGTATGGTGGGAGCCGCGCTGGCGGCCCGGTTGGGTAACGCGGGCTACGCTATCGGACTGATCGAGCGAGGTGCCACGCCTACCCCCATGAGCGGCGATTATGACCTGCGTATTTCATCGTTAAACGCCCGCTCGCTGGCGTTTGTTAAGCTCAGTGGTACAGAACTGCCCCAGGAACGCTGCTGCCCCTTCCGCCACATCGATGTCTCCAACCTGGACGGCACTGGGCATAGCGTGTTCTCTGCCAGTGATAGCGGCATGGACGATTTTGGCCTGTTTATTGAAAACCGAACGCTTCAGTACGCCCTTTGGCAGCGCCTTAAAGAGCTGCCCAGCGTTACCTGTTATACCCACTGCGCGCCTATCAATACGCTGATTGCTGGCGACAAGCGGGTGGTCGAGCTGGATAACGGCAAGATGCTGAGCGCGCGTCTGATGGTCGGTGCCGACGGTGCGCGTTCAACGCTACGCCAGTTGGCAGGCATTGAGGTCACTAGCCATAACTACCATCAGCGGGCGCTGATTGTGAACGTGGAAACAGCGCTTCCTCAGCAGGATGTTAGCTGGCAATACTTTACGCCGACCGGACCCATCGCCATGCTGCCGCTACCCGGCCATCGGGCATCGTTAGTGTGGTACGACCATGATGAGACGACCAAAGCCCGCGAAGCGCTGGATGACGACGCGCTTAAAGCGGCGATTGAAAACGCGTACCCCAAACGGCTGGGCAAACTGACCCGCATTGTCGCCCGCGCCAGCTTCCCGATTAAACGCCAGCACGCCCGCCGCTATATCGGCAAGCGCTTAGCGTTAATTGGCGATGCTGCCCATGTGGTTCACCCGCTGGCAGGCCAAGGGTTAAATATTGGCCTGCACGATGCCGATACATTGGCCGAGATGGTTATTAAAGGCCGCGACCCGGGCGACCACATTAACCTGCACCGTTTCGAGTGCCAGCGCCGCGTGGCAAATCAGGCCATGATCGCCGCGACCGACAGCTTCCACCACTTGTTCACCGGCGCCAAACCACTGCGCCAGCTGGGTGATCTAAGCCTGCATTTGGCCGAACGCTTCCCACTCGCCAAGCGCATGATGATGCAACAGGCCAATGGGTTGAATCCGTTTAAGAAGGGATAGATTTATTTCATAACCGGTCGGTAAACGCAGTGGCGCATGCTGCCAAGACTGGAGCTTGCGCCAGCTACTTACGGGTTATTAGCACTTCGTAAGGCGGTGAGCCCCACTCCCGCTGACTGAAAACCACCGTCAACCGCAATTGTCTGCCCCGTGACATACCCGCCCTCAGGGGAGCATAAAAAGGCAATCACCTCGGCTATTTCTTTCTCCTGGCCAAACCGGTTAAGAGGAATGGTCTCAAGGTAGCTTGCTTTCATTTCCGGCGCGGCTTCCACCAGTTTTGCCAATAGCTCCGTCTCTACGGGCCCAGGCGCTACACAGTTGGCTCTTATACCGTGCTCGCCCAACTCCATTGCCTGCTGCTTGGTTAAATGAATAACCGCCGCCTTGGACGTACCATAAGCCGTTCTTAACGTACTGGCGCGCAAACCCGCGATAGAAGCTACGTTAACAATCGCTCCGGATACCTTTTTCATCAGCGGCGTAAGGGCCTGCGTGACAAGAAAGGTGCCGTCCAGGTTCACCGACATGATTTTTTTCCAACTATCAAAGCCAGTCTCCTCTATCGGATGAAGAGCGGCTATTCCTGCGTTATTGACGAGCGCATCGACACGACCATATTGGCGCTCGATGACCGCAGCCATGGCGATAACGTCATCAGGATTAGAAACATCACATTCGATTGGCAGCACGCCGCTGTACGTCTCGGCCAATTCGTTGGCAACCGTATAGCTCATGTCCACCACGGCTACGTCATAACCCTTTGCAAGAAAAATCTCTACGGCAGCAAGCCCGATTCCCCGCGCACCACCGGTTACAACGGCAACTTTTTTAGTGACCATCAAGCACCTCTTCTCTCGTTATTATTGACTGACCAAAAGCATGGATATCTGCGGGAAGAAAGCCACTAATGCGAGCCCTACCAAACACGCGCCAACACAAATAAAGGTGCCTCGCGCTATTTTTTCAATGGAAAGACCTGTCACATTCGCAGCGACATAAAGATTAATACCCACAGGTGGTGTTATCAGGCCAATGGAGAGGTTAATCATCACCAAAACACCAAACCAGACAGGGTCCCAGCCAAGCTGGTGCACAATAGGAAGAAACACCGGTAACGAAATAAACATTACCGTTACCGCATCCATAAACATGCCAATAATCAGTAGAATCAGCATGATAACCAATAAAACAACCCACTCGTTGTTGCTCATGCCTAACAGCATGGAAGAGTAAGTGCCTACCAGGTCATCAACCGTTACCACCCAACCAAACAGGCTTGCGTAAGCAACCACCAGCATAACGACGGCAGACGATGCCGCCGCATCACTAACGGCTTCATACAATTTTTTGATACTTAATGTTTTATAGATGACCGCGCCCACCAGTAACGCATAGATAGTGGCCACTAATGCGGCTTCCGTAGGGGTAAACACACCGGCGTATATCCCTCCCAAAATAACGACCGGTGTGAGCAGGCCCCAAAAAGAGTCTTTAAAGGAAGCCCATAATCGACCTGCATAGCCCAGTTGCGGGTAAGGGTTATCGCCCATCGACATAACGGAAGGTTCAGATGACAGGCCCGATGATCCCGCAGTTCCCGCGTTTTTTACGCGCCCCCACGGCAGGGTCACTATCATTAAACCGCCCATCATCAGGCCAGGTAAAATGGCAGCCATAAACAGCTTCGATATTGAGGTTTCAGCAATAACGCCGTAAATCACCAACCCGATAGAAGGCGGGATAACGATCGACAAGGCCGCACCCGTACACACCAAACCTGCAGCATAGGCCTTGCGGTAGCCGTCTTCTTCCATGCCTTTTATGATCATGGGCCCAATGGCGGCAACCGATGCCGGGCCAGAACCGCTAACAGCCCCCCAAAACAAACAAACGACCGTACCGACGATGCCCATTCCACCGGGAAGACCACCCACCAGTACTCTGAAAAATCGGATCATCCGGTCAGCAATTCCAAGCCTTCCCATCAACGTTCCAGCAAGAATAAAGAAGGGAATCGCTAATAATGAAAATTTGGTAATACCTGTCGCAATCAAATCACCGGCGAGATCTAATCCAAACCCCATGTGCCACATGGCATAAATAGCGGACAGACCGAGTGAGAATGCGACGGGCACTCTCAACAAAAGCAGCAGGAAAAAGACGGTAATCATCTGTGAACCTGTCGAAAGCGTGCCGAAGATATCAAACATCTGCGCCTCCGATCGTGGGTTCCACGTTGCCGTTCATTTCTTGCCATGCACGCTGCAAAAATCGAATAGCAATGAGAATAAAGCCAAAAGGTATCGCAACGTGGTAGTACCAGGCGGGCAATCCTAATCCGTAAGAGCGGGTTCCACTATTAAACTGATTGCTTAGCACTTCCCAGGAGAAATAGGCTGACATGCATAGTAACGTTACAGACAGCAGCACAGACAACATAAAGACGACTGTTTTAGCGTGCCTTGGCAATACGTTATAGAGAACAGTTACCGCCAAGTGTTCACCCCGCCTTGCCGCAATCGCCGCGCCAAAAATGGTTAATATCAAAAACCCATTGGTAAGAAGCTCTTCTGTCGCGGCAAGCGAGTAGTTAGTACCGTATCGAACAACGACATTAGCGAAGCCAAGTAGCGCCATACTCAAGAAGAGGCCAGTGCATACTATTTTTTCAAATTCGTTAATTATAAATTTCATAAGGCATTGACCCTATACTGACACCAATAACTCTGACTAAGGTTAGTCAGAGTTATTGTCAGTAAATGCTATTCGTTATTGCTGCTTGGAACTTTCTATCGTTTCGACAAAGCTGGAAACAATGTCAGGGCCGACTCTTTCAGCCCAGATATCAAAGGCAGGTGCCGTTGCTTGCCTAAATACCTCAATCTCTTCCGGGGTCAATTCGGTAATATCCATGCCTTGCTCACGAAGGAAGTCGACGCCCTTGGCCGTATTTTCGCGAGTGATGGCGAGCTGATGCGCCATGGCCTGGTCAGCCGCTTGCTGAACCATCTCCTGCGTTTCAGCATCAAAGCTTTCCCAACGCTGCTTGGAAACGCCTAAAAAGACAGGGTCATACGAGTAGTGCCAGAGCGTTATATAGTCTTGCACTTCATAAATACGCTGGGGAATGATAACGGCACCAATTCCATTTTCCTGACCGTCAACAACGCCTTGCTGCAATGCCGAGATCGTCTCGACCCACTGCATTTGCTGCGGGTTGGCGCCCAGTGCATCCATAACATCAACATACATAGGGCCTGCCACACGCATATTTAACCCGCGCATATCGTCAGGGCTACGAATCGGCCGTTTACTATTGGTCAGTTCACGAAAACCGCTTTCACCCCAGGCCAGCACCTTAACGCCCTTTTCATCCATGATCTCTTCAAGCAACTTAACCGGCTCGCCGTTCATGGTGGCGTCTACCTGATCATAACCGTTGTAGAGATAAGGCAGTGAAAAAACAGCCATTTCAGGTATTAACGGCGTGACATTAATGGCGGAGGTCATCACTAAATCAATAGCGCCCCTACCCACCATTTCAAACTGGCGCATCTGGTCGCCACCCGCTAACTGCGAGTTAGGAAACGTACGAACCGATAGTTCGCCTTCTGAGGCTTCACTTAACAAGTCGTTAAAGAGTTCAGCGGCTTCATGCCACGTGGTGGTGTCACCGGTGTTATGAGAAAGCCTTAATGTTTCAGCGGATGCCGCACTGGCAAAAAGCAAGCTTGCAGCAGAAGTGGCCCAGACAGTTTTTAAAAAAGCATGGCGTTTCATTATGTTCTATTCCTCGTGGCGTATTCGTGCTAACGCACTTGATTGTTATAATCCACAATATGGACCATTCGTTATATATACGACAATAAAAATTTGCCAAAAGCATTCCAGAAAGTCAAAGTATCAGCAAAACAAGCTCAACACACGCGCCATTAAAACAACAATCGGTCCATAATATGGAACACAAAGCCTTAATAACGGAGAGCACAACCGCTGGTGCACAAAGTGTTGACCGTGCACTGGGGTTATTAAGCCTGATTGCTCGACAAGCCGAAGGCAGCTCACTGGCCGATTTAACCAGGCACAGTGGTTTAAACAAGCCCACGGTAAGACGATTGCTGCTGGCACTTATTAATGCAGGAATGGTAGAGCAATCGCCCGCTAATCATCATTATCAATTAGGCCCAGAAGCCTATTTGCTGGGCCACAGAGCTTCCGAGCAACATAACCTGACGCGCCTGGCTACGTGCAATGTCGCTCGTTTAGCGCAGCGAACGGAAGATGCCGCTTGCCTCTCTATCCGTCGAGGCCACTTCTCGCTGTGCCTGTACCGGGAAGACGGCGTTTATCCCATTCGGACCCATGCCCTGGTGCAAGGCGCCTATCATCCTCTGGGAGTAGGCGCAGGCTCACTCGCCATGTTGGCAGCGCTGCCTGACGCTGAAATTACCCACGTATTAGATGCACAACGCTCGCTCCTTGAACAGCAGTACCCCCAACTGGCTCCAGAGCATATGGTAAATCTGGTGAACGAAACGCGGTTACAGGGCTATGCCGTTAACCCTGGGCTGGTGTTTGCGGATTCATGGGGAATCGGCATTGCCCTACGCTGGCCTGATGGCGTACTGGCAGGCTCACTTTCGTTGGCAGCGATAGAGAGCCGCATGCAGGAACCACGCCGTTCCCAAACGCTTGTGACGAGATTAAAAGAAGAAGCGTTAGCAATTGAGCATCTGTTAGCCGCTGAATTTACAAGACATCAAACATCTCCCACTCCCCTCGCCAGGAGCAAATAATGACAAAAGCACAGATCGTCGGCTGGGCCCACTCCCCTTTTGGAAAATTGCCCGAACCCGATACCCAAGCGCTGATGCAAAGCGTGGTTCAGGATGCGCTTGTTCATGCAGGCGTCGATCATGAGGCTATCGACGGCATTTTTGTCGGTGTCTATAACAACGGCTTCTCGGCTCAGGATTTCCAGGCAGCCCTTGTTGCGATGGGCGATGAGCGCTTTGCGCACACGCCCGCCACGCGTTACGAAAATGCCTGCGCGACAGGCAGCGCAGCGCTACATGGCGCGCTCGACTTTATAGAGTCTGGCCGTGGACGCATCGCCCTGGTCATCGGCGCTGAAAAAATGACAGCGACGCCTACCGCTGAAGTGGGCAACATTCTGCTAAGCGCCAGCTATCACCGTGAAGAAGCCCATATCGCGGGGGGCTTTGCGGGGGTGTTCGGTGAAATTGCGGAACGTTACTTCCAAACTTATGGGGACCGCTCCTACGAACTCGCCATGATCGCGGCCAAAAACCACGCCAACGGCGTGTTTAACCCCTATGCCCAAATGCGCAAAGATATCGGCGTCGATTTCTGCGCCACAGTTTCAGACCGCAACCCGACGGTCGCAGGCCCTTTGCGTCGTACAGACTGCTCGCTCATTTCGGATGGCGCGGCAGCCATGATCATTGCCGATGCCGAAACGGCCGCTCAATTAAAGCGTGCGATTGCCTTTCGGGCACGAACGCAAGCCAATGACTTAATGGCGCTTTCAAGACGAGACATATTGGAGTTTCGTGGGGCATCAATGGCCTGGCAGAAAGCGCTCGCAAGCGCTGACGTCAACATTATGGATTTATCCCTCGTCGAAACACACGACTGCTTCACTATCGCCGAGCTGCTTGAATACGAAGCGATGGGGCTCGCCAAAAAAGGGGAAGGCTATCGTGTTATCCAGGAAGGTATCACGCAAAAAGATGGCGCCTTGCCCGTCAACCCATCCGGCGGGCTAAAGTCCAAAGGTCATCCTATCGGCGCTACCGGGGTTTCCATGCATGTAATGGCCGCCATGCAGTTAATGGGTGAGGCGGAACAGATGCAAATACCCAATGCAAACCTGGCTGGCGTCTTCAATATGGGCGGCGCGGCCGTCACTAATTACGTGTCTATTCTGGAGCGTGTGAAATGAGCCTGAATGAACACAACAGCGTCATGCCTGTTTCTACCCGAGTGATGAACCTGTCTCACCTTCTCACCGAAAGCGCGCGCCGCTTCTCGATTGAGATTGGCTTTGTGTGGGGCGAAAAAACCTGGACATGGCAACAGATGGAGGAACGTTCACAAGCGTTTGCGTACGCGCTCCGCCATGAAATGGGCCTGCAAAAGGGTGACCGCTTACTGGTTCAGTCCTCCAACTGCCACCAAATGTTTGAAGCGATGTTTGCCTGTTGGAGAATAGGCGCCGTATGGGTGCCGACCAACTATCGTCAGTCGCCCGACGAAGTGGCTTACCTGGCTGAATCCTCTGGGGCAAAAGGCCTGCTTTGTGGCGCCAGCTTTACCCATCACGCCGCCGCTTGTGCCCCTCTTATTGATGTGACGATCTCGATTGGAGAGAGTGATTTCGCCGTCGATTACGAAACGCTGGTTGAACGCTTTTCAGGCCAGCACATGCCAGCCGCCGCGGTTAATCGCGATGACCCTGCGTGGTTTTTCTTCACCTCTGGCACCACCGGACGCCCCAAGGCAGCCGTACTGACCCATGGCCAAATGGCCTTCGTTGTCACTAACCATTTATGTGACTTGATGCCAGGAACCAACGCCTCTGACGCGTCTATCGTCGTCGCGCCTCTGTCGCACGGCGCGGGCGTTCATCAGCTTGCCCAAGTCGCTCACGGCGTTAAAACCATACTCCCGGCGGACGAGAAATTTGACCCCGAGGTGATTTGGCAGCTTGTGGAAAAGTGGAACGTGACCAACCTATTCACCGTGCCCACTATTGTCAAAATGCTCATTGAGCACTCCAGTGTAAAGCGGCATGACCACTCCTCCTTACGCTACGTTGTCTACGCTGGTGCGCCCATGTACCGGTCCGACCAGGTGAAAGCGCTGGAAACATTAGGGTCTGTGCTGGTTCAGTATTTCGGGCTTGGCGAGGTAACCGGCAATATAACGGTGCTACCCCCTGCGCTTCACCACGTTGACGATAACCACATGAAAATCGGGAGCTGCGGCTTTTCGCGTACCGGCATGCAGGTGCAAATTCAGGATAGCAACGGTGCTGAAGTGGCCGCCGGTGAAACGGGAGAAATCGCCGTCATCGGGCCGGCTGTTTTTGCGGGCTACTACAATAACGCCGAAGCCAATCAAAAGAGCTTTCGAGATGGCTGGTTTTTAACGGGTGACCTGGGCCATCGGGATGAAGAAGGATTCATTTACCTGACCGGGCGCGTTTCGGATATGTATATATCGGGCGGCTCCAACATTTATCCTCGCGAGATCGAAGAGAAGCTGCTTAGCCATCCTGCCATTTCCGAAACAGCCGTATTGGGCGTACCTGACCCTGTCTGGGGTGAAGTCGGCATGGCCGTGTGTGTGCTTTACCCCGGCCAGCCACTGGATACTGCCTCCTTGAATGCATGGCTGAGTGAGCGCATTGCTCGCTACAAGATGCCTAAAAGCTACGTATTCTGGGAAGAAATGCCCAAAACGGCTTACGGAAAAATCACTAAAAAGCTCATTCGTGAAACATTAACTGAGCGTGGTGAATTACAGGAGGCAACATGAGTTCTCCTCCCAGCAATGCGGTAGCGCTTGGCTATATCGAACACCCAGGCACGCCTGCACAAACGCGCTACCAGGCGCAGCTCTGCCATACACAAGAGCGATCACTCACGCTTGAAGGCGGCCAAACGCTATATGACGCCATCGTCCAGGCGCTTCAAAAGCAGGCCATCTCGTCAGCGTACTTAACGATCAATAATGCAGCGATGCAAACGCTTCACTATGTCATCCCGGGCGATGACCCAAGTGGGCAACATGCTGCCTGGTATAGTGAAACGCATCGCTTATCACCACCGGCAAACATACACACCGCAGGCATTCATGTAGGCCTGCGTGATGGTGAACCTTTCCTGCATTGCCACGGGATATGGCAGCAAGGCGATGGGCATACCGCGGTTGGCCATCTGCTAGCGCCCGCGTCGATATTAGCCAATGACATTGAGGTGTCGTGTATCGCGATAGAAGGCGCCTATTTGGCCGTCACGGCTGATGAAGAAACCCGGTTTCCTCTTTTTGCGCCTTACCAGGGTGCCAGCAGTGCTGCTAAGCCCAATGCGCTTTTACTGACGCTACGCCCGAATCAAGACCTCAATGCCGCCATCGCAGCAACCGCTAAACGTTACGGGATTGATACGGCACAGATCATGGGCCTTGGAAGCCTGGTGCAAACCTGTTTTACAGACGGCCACCAGCTTAAAAGCCACGCGAATGAAATACTGATACTCGATGGAACATTGAAAGATGGGCAACCCTCACTTCAAGCAGTCTCTGTCGGTATCGGTGGCGAACAACATCAAGGAGCGCTTGCCCCTGGGCGAAATGCTATCTGCGTTACCTGTGAGCTATTGCTGAGCTTTTAATTCGCTCTTATCAGTTAACGTAGAAGGCGTCAGCGCCACGTGGCCCGCCTGGCAACGATGACGAATACCGACAGTTTCCCTTAACGCTATGCTATCGCGTGACCAATTATCGCTGGATAATTTAAGGTTACCTAGTCATACGATTCGCATTCGCCAATAGTATAATTAGGCAGCAAGCTAATGGACGGGATCCATTTACCACTCTTTAGGATTAATCAATGTCTTCAGAATCGGCCGATTTGGCAGCGTTGGAGCGTTTTTTCGAGAAATTGGCACTGCTGCCTAAACCAGAACCTTTAACACCCAATTTGTTTTCCGTTGCAGGGCCAGGTCAGCATGAGAACCGGCTATCCGACTTAATGGCCTTCTTTATGGGCGGCTATCCCGGCGCACCGCACTGGTTAGCCAAGGCCATTTTGCATGCGCTAGCTCGTAAGTTTGATCATGACGATCTACAGCAAGTCGACTGGGAAGCAATCACTACCGAACGGGAAGTAGGAAGCTGGAATGTTGAAAGCGAGTCAACCAAACGCTTGGACTTAGTGGTTTCAGGAAACGACTTCGTATTAGGCATCGAGCATAAAGTATGGGCTGCAGCGACGAATAATCCGTTTTATGCCTATGACAAATTGCTGGAAAGCTATGCGGTTACCACCTACAAGTGCGTTTTATGCCCGGATGACACCAAAGAAGGTGTTCGGATACCCGCCCGTAACGCAGGCTGGCCGACGCTATCCTACTCGGAAATAGTGGCCTCGGCGTATGAACTTTACGGGCAAGACGTGGCCCCGTCCAATCAGACAAAATGGCAAGTTTTCTACCAGGAATTATTACAGCATCTCGCCTCTATCGCCCACCCAACTGAAGAAAAGACGATGACAAAAAACGAACTGGATTTTTCGTTAAAGCATTTCAATAGCTTATATGAAGCATCTCAACGTTTGAAACAATTCGAGCAAGAACTGGTGGCGGAAGGTAAAAGTCATATTGCTGCTGCATTGCAAATAGCGACGACAGACATTAATACCAAAAATAACCCCGAGGACTGGGGTGACAATATAAAAGCCTGGCGCTTTTCCCCCAGTACTTGGGGTAATTCAGGAGCTGCCCAAATATGTCTCATTTATTATCCTTCTTCAGTGTCAGAAGGCGATGAAAGTATCGGTTTTGAAGTTCGAGTATATCTGGAAAGCCAAACAAGCAATGACCCTTGGCTAAAAAATATCGAGCAAGCTTTCCTGGACGTAACACCTGACACTAAACAGCCGAGCTGTAGCTGGTACAGAGACGGTAATGACACGCATACCTGGTACGAAGTTAAAGGGCGCTGTTTAGCATTGAGTGCATGGCCCCACGAGTACACTAAAGCAGGCGCCATGAAAGCGCTGGGCGATTTAGCGAAATGGGTGAACGAGCACGCCTTCCTGCCAGAAGCCCAAGCCACAACCCACTCCTAATAGTGAGCAGTTAACCATCGCTGTATTGCCTCAAGTGACGCCTCGCTCGGTAATGCATTGCAATAGCCACGTATTTTGCACTCCCCACTGGCTGCCTTGTGAGGAGATCGCGATGGTTAACGCTTCTGGTGCTTCCATGTGGTAGACAAATACCTGACGAGCGCTGACTTGTGCCGCATAACTGCCAATGCAGTGATGCATTTGCTTGCCTTCAGCCAGTAAAGCATCCCAACTTTCCAACGCAACAATATCGGATTTTCTAAATGATACTGAATATTAATGCAGCGGTCTGTGGGTTGAATACGCTCAGAAGGTGTTAGTAACTAATATAAGCACCGTGTTTTAGCGAATAGATGCGCAAAAAAAGGGGTAGTCTATTTCTCGTAAAGCTCGCTATTGGGAGTGCTGTACCTTTAATCTCCGCCAAAGGGCTTGATCAAGACGAATCTCAGATTACCCTTCAACTACCCCACCGCCGGTGACACTCGCCATGATGAAAACAGCGTTAGCCCTAGGCACCATGATACTGATCAGCGGGTGTAATCAAGACACCAATACCGCCGCATCAAGTGCCGCCGATTCAGATACGGTAGCCGAGCAAAGCCAGCTCTCTCACGAGGTTACCGATCAATGGGTCGGCAGATGGACTGGTGTGGAGGGTTTATACCTTGAAGTCCAACAGGACGAGACGGCAGGCCCCGGCCATTATCTGCTTGAAATGCAGTACGGCCTGGACGCCGACCAACACGGCACATTCGAAGGGCAAGCCACAGACGACGGCATTAGCTTCAGCCGCGATGACGGCCAGCAGCGACTTCGCGCCGGAGACGGCGAAGCCACCGGCTTGAAATGGCTAGCGGAGAAGGAAGACTGCCTGGTAGTGCAAGCAGGCGAAGGCTACTGCCGCGACTGATTTTCCCGGCAATCACAAGAAGCGGCTACCTGCTTTCGGGTAGCCGCCCATTCGCAAGAATCGTTAAAACCGGGAAAACTTATTCGCTCGCCACTTCAGAAAAGTGGCCCGACTTATCCAGGCTAAATTCAAGAAAATCTCGCGCCAGGTAAAGCGCGCCCGAATAGGCGCTTTGGGCCTCTTTGCGGATATCCTCGATAGAGGGCGATGCCAGGGGGTTGAGCTGATAACGCGGGCTAAAGTGCGTCAGCACCAGGTTGGGCAGCGCTACCGTTTCGGCAAAATCAGCTACAAGCCTGGCGTAGCTATGCCCTACTTCAAGCGCCTTCTGGGCCATTTCCTGCGTATACGTGGCTTCATGCACCAGCACTTGCGCCCCAGCGCACGCGTCCCACAACAGCTCAGGCTGGGCATTGTCTCCTGCGATGACCACTTTCCTGGCCTCATGCTTGAGGAGTAAGCACTCATGGCTTGTTAATGTCTCACCCGCGAACTCAATATCGAACCCTTTTTTCAACTGCCCCCACAACGGCCCTCTGGGAATCCCCTTCTGGATGAGCTTTTCGATATCCAAGGCAGCATCGACGTTTTTCTCTGTCAACGCATAGGCATAAGATGCCACCCCATGGGAAAGTTTGAACGTGGCAACCGCCATGTTTTCAAACTCAATGCTCGGCAGGTCATCTGAGCAGATAAACTCCAGCGCGAAGGGCAAGCTTAGCTGCGTGGCCTCGCAAGTAGCCTCCCACCACGCTTTGATGCCTGCGGGTGCGACAATGGTAAGCGGCGCTTTTCGGCCGTTCATTCCCGCACTCGCCAGTATGCCCGGCAGCCCATAGCAGTGGTCGCCGTGCACATGGGTAATCAAAATGGCGTTTAATGAATGAAACGACAGCTTCGTACGCAAAACCTGATGCTGGGTGCCCTCTCCACAATCAATCAGGTACCAGCCTTTGCCCTTGCTCTCGCGCAAAGCAATGCCAGTCACATTTCGGCTTTTGGTGGGCACACCG
>NZ_JBQSXL010000028.1:0-47974 GCF_052378165.1 Halomonas sp. AOP30-A1-24 | reverse complement strand
GCTGCTTGTTAATTGAAGATATGAAGCGAGCACTTCAGCATTTTGAAGATCATCCCGTGGTTAATCCACTATCAGAAGATGAAGCCAGCGGCTTTAATCATTCCTGATTTGAGACTCTTTGGTTGTTAGGGCGGCTAGACATCGCCGCTCTAATTAGCGAATAAAAGAATGACGGATTAATAATTCGTTTCTTCGGGGAATAAATATGGATAATACACAATCGATAGCCGCGCCAAAGCAGCTTTCGTTATTGGGTTTCTTCGCGATAACGGCTTCAATGGTAATGGCGGTATATGAATATCCTACCTTTGCAACATCGGGTTTCTCGTTGGTCTTCTTTCTTATTCTTGGTGGGGTTCTGTGGTTTATTCCGGTAGGGCTTTGCGCGGCAGAAATGGCGACGGTTAAAGGCTGGGAAGAGGGCGGGGTTTTTACGTGGGTATCCAAAACGCTAGGTGAACGATGGGGATTTGCGGCAATCTCCTTTGGCTATTTGCAAATTGCTGTCGGCTTTATTCCTATGCTTTACTTCGTGCTAGGCGCACTCTCTTATATTCTTAATTGGCCTGCACTGAATAGCGACCCGATAGTCAAAACGATTGCGGCATTGATTATATTGTGGGGATTAGCGTTAACTCAGTTTGGCGGTACCAAGAATACGGCGCGGATTGCAAAGCTAGGCTTTTTTGCAGGTATTCTACTGCCCGCTTTTATCTTAATTGGGCTTGCAGTTTTGTATCTTCGCTCAGGTGCGCCGGTCGCTATTGAAATGAGTGCACAGACGTTTTTCCCCACCTTTGGTAGTATGAGTACCTTGGTAGTGTTTGTCGCTTTTATACTGAGTTATATGGGGGTTGAAGCGTCGGCGACTCATGTCAATGAGATGAAAAACCCTGGTCGTGACTATCCTCTCGCCATGTTATTTCTTATGGTTTCTGCCATTCTCTTAAGTTCTCTCGGTGGGTTGACGATTGCATCTGTTATTCCTCACGAGCAAATCAACTTATCTGCGGGCGTGATGCAAACCTTCAGTGTGTTGATTAACCACTTTGGCAGCCATTTTGAATGGGCTATTCGGATTATTGCTGCGCTGCTATTGCTGGGCGTGCTGGCTGAAATAGCCGCATGGATTGTTGGACCATCACGCGGCATGTTGGTAACCGCGCAGCAGGGTATATTGCCGGCGCGTTTTGCTAAAGTAAACAAGAACGGCGTGCCGGTGGCGTTGGTTATTTCTCAGCTAACCATTACAACTATCGCATTGATTATTCTGACGAATACGGGGGGAGGAAATAATATGTCCTTCCTGATTGCACTAGCGCTAACCGTCGTTATCTATCTGTGCAGCTACTTTATGCTATTCCTGGCTTACATTACCCTTGTTCGAAAACAGCCTGAAAATCAACGTACCTTCAATATCCCTGGCGGTAACAAAATAAAAATTACCGTTGCAGTAGTGGGGTTACTTACTTCTTTAGTTGCTTTTGTCGTCTCCTTCTTCCCTCCCACGGGGTTGCCAGGAAAAGAGTCTAACGAAGTGTATACCGGTTTGCTGATCGGCTGTTTCCTTGTAGTGCTATCGATTCCGTTTATTATTTATGGAGTGCATAATAAAAGCGCTGCGCCAAAAAACCTTAAACTACACCATATCAAGCCCCATACCGCGCCCGAAGGTCACTACTTTATTCATCCCAAAGCCCGCAGTACGCATCACATCACTGTTGATGGAGAAAAGCTGCATTGATGAACCATGGGAGGATGTTTAGAAAGGTCGTCATTAGATTTTAAGCAGAGCTATGACGAATAGCGAAAAACAGTAGTATTAATCACTTAGGCATTTGCTTGGCACTTTCAGTAAGCTGAGAGTATGTCAGGCAAATGCCTTTTTCATGGGCTTTAATAAAAAAGCTCGCCCTGAGCGTTGGGCGGGCGAAAGTCTCGGGTATTCAGCCCTTGCTCGGTACGAGATTGAAAGTTCCACTGGCGGCTGGCGCGATTAAAGCGTTGTGCAATCATATCGGCAAAAATACCTTCGCCGCGAAAGCGCTTACCGAACTGAGCGTCGTAGGCCTTGCCGCCCCGGCATTGGCGAATCAGGCTCATTACCTTGGCCGCACGCTCGGGGTAATGGGCATCCAGCCAGGCTTCAAAAAGAGGAGCGACTTCATGGGGTAAGCGCAGCAGCATCCAGGACGCCGTTCGTGCGCCAGCACGGCTGGCGGCCTCAAGAATCCGCTCTATTTCATGATCCGTTAATCCGGGGATGACCGGAGAAACAAGCGTTCCGACGGGAATGCCAGCAGTATTCAGCTCACGGATAACTTTTAAACGCGCTTGAGGAGAGGCCGCACGAGGTTCCAGCGTGCGTTTCATATTGGCGTCTAGGCTGGTCAGGCTAATAAATACGCGCACCAGGCGGTGTTCGGCCATCTCAGCCAGCAGATCCATATCCCGTAACACTAACGTGCTTTTGGTCACAATAGTGACTGGATGGCGGCAAGCCAATAATAGCTCAAGCAACTGGCGCGTTAAGTGGCGCTTGGCTTCTAGTGGCTGGTAACAATCGGTATTACCAGAGAGATTGATTGGTCGGCAGACGTATCCAGGCTTGCAAAACTCCTCACTTAATTGCTCCACCAGGCCATTTTTGGCAATCAGCCTGGTTTCAAAATCAAGCCCCGGGGACAGATCCCAATAGGCATGAGAAGGGCGGGCATAGCAGTAAACACAGCCATGTTCGCAACCTCGGTAAGGGTTCAATGAGCGATCAAAAGGCAAGTCTGGCGACCGGTTCCAGGAAAGCGCACTCTTACTGGTTTCTTCGCGTACTTCAGTTGCCCGTGTGGGGGAAGTCTCTTCGCGCCACCATCCGTCGTCTTCTGCCACACTATGGGTTGGGGCAAAGCGGTTGTGCGGGTCATAGGTTGCCCCGCGGCCTTTGTGCACGGGAGGCCGTATTGGTGATTTGCCGAGAGACGCCATACACCTGCCTCTTTCTATATTTGTGTATATATATACAGTATATGCGTTGTGACCAAGCGTGCAAGCGTTACTCAGGAGAAACCCGCAATGAACAGTTTTACGGATCGGCTACTGATTGCGATTCATGTTTATTAGAAATAATTGACTTACCTTCATTAGCAGTCATGAAAATGACATTTTTAGGCGCTACGATTTGTTGGATATCAAATTAGCTAAATTTATTTTAGGGATGAAAATGAAGAACTTTACGCGCAACGCACTCACGTTGGCACTGGCATCGGTCATGGCTACGCCGGTATTAGCGCAGGAAAATACAGCTAAGAACGTTATTTTGATGATCACCGACGGTACCGGTATCGAGACGTTCCGTGCGGCAAGTTACTTCCGTCACGGCGCGCTGGGCCATGAAGTTTATGATGAGTTTGACACACAGCTTTTCATGGCAACGCATCCGTTAAACACCTCTACCACGCCCACCAAGAGTGATGACGGTACGGTTACGTTTGAACCAGCCGAGCTCTGGAACGACGAGGCGGTAGATACCGTTTACGAAGGTAGCCTGGGTAACTACAAGGGCTACTTTGCCGGTTACGACTACGCTCGGGCTGATTACACCGACAGCGCGGCAGCGGCAACGGCGCTGGCTTCAGGCCATAAGTCCTATAACAGCGCCATCAACTGGTCCAACGATGATGAGCCGCTTAAGCATATTGGCGAATACACTGTTGATAGCGGCCGCGCTCTAGGTGTTGTCTCATCGGTGCAGGTCTCCCACGCGACGCCTGCCGGTTTCATGGCCCATAACGTAAGCCGCAACGACTATAGAGCCATTGGCCGCGAAATTGTCGATTCTGGCCTTGCCACTGTCGCCATCGGTACCGGGCACCCCTATTACGATGCAGCCGGCGAGCATGTCGATAACCCCGGTGAGAGCGATTTCCGCTTTATCGGTGGCGAAGAGACCTACCAGCGCTTGGTAGGCGGCGAAACGGATTACGCCTTTATCGAAAGCAAGGACGATTTTGAAGCTCTGGCTGCTGGTGAGTTGGATCTTCCCAAGGACAAAGTACTGGGCCTGGTGCAGAACATTCAGACGCTGCAATACAGCCGCCCCGGCGTAACCGGCGGTAATCTACTGGATACGTCACCAAGCCTTGCCACACTGACGGGCGGCGCTTTGAACGTGCTCAATGCCAGTGAAAACGGCAACGAAAATGGCTTTTTCCTGATGGTTGAGGGTGGCGCTGTGGATTGGGCTGCTCACGCTAACAACCTGCCGCGTATTATCGAAGAGCAAATCGACTTCAACGAAGCTGTGGAAGCGGCCGTTGAGTGGGTAGAAAACAACAGTTCCTGGGACGATACCTTGATCATTGTAACGACTGATCACGGTAACGGTTTGCTTCAAGGTCCTGACTCTGATGTGAATGCCTATAGCCCGATCGTTAATCAGGGGGCTGGCGCGCTACCCTTGGTACGTTGGCATTCCGATACCCACACGCGTGAGCTGGTACCGTTGTATGCCCACGGCGCGGGCGCTGAGTTCTTCTTTGACATTGCTCAGGCAGAAGACGGTCTTTCCCGCTATGAAGTAGACGAAGACAGCCACTACTGGATCGACAACACCGACGTATTCCGCGCGGGCCTAAACGCTTTCGGTATCGAAGCTGAATAAATAGGCAAGTATAGCAAGTACAACAGAGCCGCCTTCGGGTGGCTCTGTTCCGTTGGTAACCACTGACTGATATCACTTCGCCAACGACCATCCACTCACTACCCCGAAAAGAGTCAGATATGAAGCTTCATAACACGCTTTCACTGCTGTTAATGACAACACTAGCCAGCACGTCAGCATTTGCACTTAATGCTGAGCGCGCGCCCACCGCCAGTGGTCACGCCTATGCTGAGCCTTATAAAGCCGTTCGCAAAGAGGGCGTTTTACATATTGAAGTACGTTTCGTGACGGACTACCCAGGTTACTCTGGTGAGATCATTTATGACGATATCCCGCTAGATCGAATTGACGGGAAGATCTACGCCGAGTTCGGCGACCAGTCGTTCTCGCTGCTGCGTGAAGATGGAGGTGTGGTCGCGCCAGACAGCTTGCGCCTGA
This sequence comes from Halomonas sp. AOP30-A1-24, assembly GCF_052378165.1. NCBI lineage: Bacteria > Pseudomonadati > Pseudomonadota > Gammaproteobacteria > Oceanospirillales > Halomonadaceae > Halomonas > Halomonas sp. AOP30-A1-24. The sequence continues at coordinate 42,879 of NZ_JBQSXL010000028.1, read as the reverse complement.
GCTTTAACTACGAACCAGACAAGAACCCACGCGTAGGCACCTGGAAAGCCGATTTTGTCGCCCCCATGCACGACGTTAACGAAGTCATGCTGTTCATGCCTAATGTTGCGCCCATTGGTCCGATTGTCATTCGGGATCGTTAAACAACCGGTTCTACATCCGTCCGTTATACAGAGTGTAGCCGTACTGCTTCATTGCCTTGGTAAGAAATTACCAAGGCAATGTTGTATCGGGTACCAGGTTTTTGGGCCAAATTTGGCTTATGCTGGAGGTTTAAATGTAAGGTAAGCCTATGAAACCTTTCTCCATTCTTTTGATTCGATTACTCGCTATTTACCTCGCCATTACGCCTTTGCTAAGCGTATCGCCGCTGCTGTTTAGCCCCGGCTACGATGCGGAGCTAGCCCAGTGGCTGCCATGGCTCGCAGCCACTGCTGTTATTCCTATCATCGCGGGTATCGTACTGTGGTTTTCTGCGGTAACGCTGGCCAATAAATTTCTTGGAGATGAGCCTGCTTTAACGATTGCCGAGGAGGGCCTGGTACGCGCAGGCAGCTTCTTGATCGGTGTGTATCTTTTCGTTCAGCATTTAAGCACAGCGATAGGCCAATGGGCATGGGGAGGCATAGTGGCCTATGGTTCGCTAGCAGCGGTGGTGCTCAGCATTGGCCTAATAGTTGGCGCTCGCTTTCTAGCCAAGCTGTATAGAAGGTTGAAGTATTTCGAGTAATGGAGCGAATGGTCACACTTCCACGCTAATGCTACCCGTGACTACGCTGGCACTGTTCACGGTAGTAGGTAGCATTTGGCCTAGCGAAGAGTAGAGTGCATTGGAGGTTGACTGGGCCAGTGTCCGGTCAAGTTTTCTCATATCTTCTTCCGCCTTTTTTAGTTCTCGGCGGGCTTCTTTATCCTCTTGACGTAGGCGAATCTTTAGCTCATTCATCGCTTCCTGAAGCTCTTTTTTTGTGTCGATCAAAATACTGCGTAGAGCGTGTTCGCTGGCACTAATTCCTTGAGAACGGCGATCATCCTGCGGTTGCGAAGTGATGATTACGGCCGGCTCGTTTGGCGCGTTATTGGTCGTGGTGGCTGCATCTTGGGCATGCTCGCTCTGCTCATCCTCCTGGTTCGCCATGGCCGCCTCCGCACTGGCGAGCGTCGCGTTGGCGGCTTGAGCGTCAGCTTGTGCATCGGCGCTGCCGTTTTCAGCACTGTCAGGAGAAGCGGTAGGGGTGACACTTGTTGGCTGGGCGCTCGTTACCGTAGGCGTGACAGAAGGGCCAGCGCTACCACCGCCGCTATCATTTAATTGCCGCGCTGCCACACCTAGCTCGCGGGCGATGCTTTTAAGCTCTTTAGCCATGGATTTGAGCTGTTCTGGTGATGCAAAGCGCATCATCGCTTTAAGTGTTTCCAGCCGCTGCTTTAAAAAGCCGACTTTCTGCGAAGCATTTTGCATCGCTGACTCTTTCGGGCTGGGCAGGGCCGCCAGTTGCTCAAACGCCTCTTTCTGCTTTTTAAGGCGTTTAGTCAGTGCATCGTCAGCATCCGGTGCTGCCACCATCGGGCTCTTTTGGCTCGCGACTCGAGACACCTTCAAAGCGGAAGACGATTCGTGACGGGTACCTATCAACATAAAATTGGAAAATCCGATCTTCATGGTCGATCCTTCGTTGTTATTAATAGACGTTATCGGCCATTTATAAGCTAACTTTAGTAAGGTTGAACTGGCTTGAGGGATACCGCCGCATAGGATGATTGATAGGAGTAAGGTTCGGAATTTATGACGATGCCAACCAACGATACGATTGTCTGGCAGCGGTTGGACCTGCCAGGACATGAGTTATGTAGCGTGAGCAGCGGCGAAAAAGGCCACCTGCTGACAGGATCTTCCATCTTCGTAGCCAAGGGACACAAGTGCTTGCTCTCCTACAGAGTCGTGTGCGATGCGGCTTGGAAAACGCAAGAAGTGCATGTGGTCGGTAACATTAATGATGAGCCGATCAATGTGGTACTTATGGTCGAGCCTGGCAATGTGTGGACGTTGAACGGGGTTGAGCAACCTCAGGTTGAAGGGTGTATTGACGTTGATCTCGCCTTTTCACCAGCGACGAATTTGCTGCCTATCAGACGATGCAATATGGCTATAGGAGACTCCGAGCAGGCAGTCGCTGCTTGGTTAACATTTCCAGAGCTGACGTTAGAAAAGCTCCCTCAACGTTATACCCGGCAATCAGAGTCAATATTTCACTACGTATCGAGCGGCGGTGATTTCGAAACGGAGTTAACGGTAACGTCATCAGGTTTTGTATCTAACTACCCGCTGTTGTGGCGAGAAGAGCATGGCGAATAACCATCGTAGCTTCAATGATGGCCGGGCCTGGACAATGAGCCTTCGGTATTGTGGCAGCAAGCTTATATTCAGCTTCCATAAATCGGTTTGGGCGGTATAAAGCAATGCACATTGCCAGGTTGAAAGCAGCACAGAGTGATCATGATTTTATTTGGCGTGCTTATGAAAGCGCTTACCAGAATGTTGTCGAGCGTCAATTCGGCACGTGGGAGGCCGAGCTTCAAATGCCAGCTTTTGATGAAAAATGGCGCCAGGGTGGTTTTGAAGTCTTGGAGCTAAACGGTAGGTGTGTAGGTGCAGTATGGGTAACCAATGAAGTGGAGTTTCTACAACTTCGAGACCTGTTTCTTTTAGCTAAATATCAAGGTCGAGGAGTTGGTTCGTATGTTGTGCGCCAAGAGCTTGAAAAGGCAAGAGAGCTGGGCGTGCCTTTACGGCTTCGTGTTTTAAAGAAGAGCTTGGCCATCGCCCTGTACGAGCGGCTGGGTTTTACAATATGCGGTGAGGCATCAATGCAGTACTGGATGGAAGCGAACTAACACGCTATTTTCGTCGATACAGCATCAATACGGATTACGTATAAAAAGCCCCGGCTGTTACGCCAGGGCTTTGAATAAACGCTTTCCTCTATGTCTAAAATCCGCTAACTCTTTTTCCTGGTCGATTTTTTGGCGTTTTCAGCTTGTTGACTGTTGGTGCTGGCGCCACCACCCGGAAAATGCGCGCGCACCAATTTCAACAACCCTTGGGTTGAGGCATCAAAATCCGCGGCATTGGTATCAATACGTTCGCTAATTTCACCGGCGATGCGCTTGCCTAGCTGAACACCCCATTGATCAAACGAGTTGATGTTCCAGATCACGCCTTGAACAAAGACCTTGTGCTCATACAGCGCGATTAGCGCGCCCAGGTTTTTGGGCGTTAGCTCATCCAGCAGTAGAGTGCTGGAAGGGCGGTTGCCGGGGCAGCTGTAGGGGTCGTGTTGGCTTAACTCTTTACCGTCGCCCTGGCTGCCTTCCATAAAAGCGTTAGCCTGGGCGAGCATGTTGGTTAATAGCGCAAAGTGGTGGTCTTCCATGCCAGGCTCCGGTTTGAGCGAGGCGATAAAGTCGATAGGTACGTAGCGCGTGCCCTGGTGCAGCAGTTGGAAGAAGGCGTGTTGACCATTGGAGCCGGTTTGACCCCATACAATCGGGCCGGTTTTATAGTTGACCGGGTGGCCGAAAATATCCACCGATTTGCCGTTGGACTCCATATCCAGCTGTTGCAGGAAGGAGGGCAGCTGGTTAAGCGCTTGGTCGTAAGGCACGATGGCTTGGGTTTCTGCGCCAATAAAATTGATATACCAGATGCCGATAAGCGCCATGAGCACCGGCATGTTCTCGGAAAAAGGCGCCTCAATAAAGTGGCGGTCCATCTCGTGGGCACCTTCCAGCAGCTCAATAAACCCTTCAAAACCGATAGATAACGCGATCGGTAAGCCGATTGAGGACCACATGGAGTAGCGCCCACCCACCCACGCCCAGAACTCGAACACGTTCTCTTCACGAATGCCGAATTCCATAGCCGCTTTGCGGTTGGTTGAAGCGGCTACAAAGTGGGCACCTACATCCGCGTCGCTTCCGGCGTTCTCCAGGAACCAGCGCCGCGCTGTTTTTGCATTGAGCAGCGTTTCCTGGGTGGAAAATGTCTTGGTCGAGACGATAAACAGCGTGGTGGCCGGGTCCAAGCGCGAAAGCACCTTCTGGATATGCGTGCCGTCCACGTTGGATACAAAGTGAAAGTGCATCTCCGGATGACGATATTTAAGTAGCGCGCGCACCGCCATGTTGGGGCCAAGGTCCGAGCCGCCAATCCCGATATTAACGACATCCTTGATCGATTGGCCGCTGTAGCCTTTCCATTCTCCGCTGCGTACCGTTTCAGAAAACTGTTTGATCTGTTCGCGGGTGCGGGTAATTTCCGGCATGACGTCTTCGCCGTCGACATACACCGGTTCGTCACTCAGGTTACGCAGCGCGGTATGCAGTACCGGGCGGTTTTCGGTAACGTTGATAATATCGCCAGAAAACATTTGTGCCCGGCGCTGCACCAGTGCGGAGTGGTCAGCAAGCTCTATCAGTTTGGTGAGCACTGCGTCGGAAACATGGTGCTTTGAATAGTCCAGAAACAGACCGCCTACCTTGAGGTTCATCTTCTCAAAGCGCTTTGGGTCGTTAGTGAAGTAGTCCCGGATGCGGTCGTTATGGGTGTTGTCGCGCAGGCGTTCAAGCGCCTGCCACGTAACGCTACGGGTGAGTTGAAACATAGAGCGCGTGTCCGTTGTTGTTGAGTGGCAAATGTTAACTGGGGTAAATGGCGGTGATATCGATTATGTAAAAATACTACATAAAAAAGTGATAAGGGCAACTATCCGTTGAGCGTGGCGATAAAACAGGTAATAAAACAGCAATGACGTCAGCAGCTTTTATACTGGGCTAACCACGAGCAGGCATTGCGCCTGCTCGTGTTGAGCTAACACTTAGCTGGCGACGGCCACTTGAGCGGCGCCGCGTTTAATAAAGGCGTAGCTCAGGCCAGTGATGAGTGAGCCTGCCACAATGGCGCCCAAGTAAAGCAGTGGCGGGGTGATTGCATTAGGAATCAGCAGGACAAAAATACCCCCGTGCGGGGCCATTAATTGGGCACCCACCAGCATCGAAAGTGCACCCGTAACGGCGCCCCCAGCGATACAAGCGGGAATAACGCGCAGCGGATCTTTGGCCGCGAACGGAATCGCGCCTTCACTAATAAAGCACAACCCCAGTACGAACGAAGCCTTGCCGGCTTCACGTTCCGGCTCGGAGAACTTATTGCGTGCCACGAAGCTTGCGATACCCATGCCAATGGCCGGTACCATGCCTGCCGCCATAATCGCGGCCATGGGGCCGTAGGTGCCTGAGGCCAAGAGGCCCACACCAAAGGTGTAGGCCGCCTTGTTAACCGGGCCGCCCAAGTCAAAGCACATCATGGTGCCCAGCAAAATACCCAGCAATACAGCATTGGTGGAGTCCATCGACGCGAGGAAGTTGGTTAACGCATTAAGCAGCGCAGCAACCGGTTCGCCCACGATGTAAATCATGACCAGGCCAGTCACAAGGCTCGCGATCAGCGGAATAATCAGGATGGGCTTAAGTGACTCGATGCTCGAAGGCAGCTTCACATGGCGAGTGACTGCAAGGGCTACGTAACCGGCTAGAAAGCCTGCCAGAATACCGCCAATAAACCCCGAGCCAATGTCCGCCGCCAGCATGCCGCCAATCATACCCGGCGCAATACCTGGGCGGTCGGCAATTGAGTAAGCGATATAGCCTGCTAATACCGGAATCATCAACGCAAACGCGGTGCCGCCGCCAATCTGCATTAACGCAGCGGCCAGGGTGCCTTCCTGCTCGAACGCCTCGATGCCGAACATAAACGACAGGGCGATCAGCAGCCCGCCCGCCACTACCATGGGCAGCATAAACGACACGCCGGTGAGCAGGTGTTTATACACGCCTTTCTCTTTCAGGCTTTTGCTTTCATTTGAAGCCGTATTAGCCGTGCCTGCACTTTCCACACTGGCCTGGGCCAAGGCGTTTTCAATCGTTGCCTGGGATTTTTTAAGCGCCGTACCGGTCGAGGTGCGGTACACGCGTTTACCGGAAAAACGCGTTGGATCAACTTCAATATCGCAGGCCAGAATGACAACGTTGGCGGCGGCGATTTCGTCTTCCGTTAGCTTGTCTTGGGCGCCGACTGAGCCCTGGGTTTCCACACGTATGGAGTGGCCCATGGCGTTGCCCGCCTCAGCCAGCGCTTCTGCGGCCATAAAGGTATGAGCAACACCGGTGGGGCAGGCGGTAACGGCTACAATGGTTTGGCCGCCTGCAGCGGCTGGCGCTTTTGTTTGAGAGGTAGCCGCCAGGGCGCCATACAACGGTGCTTCGCGTTTAGCGGTGGTTAAAAACGCGTCCGGGTCAGGCAGTGCTTGAGCAATCGGTGCCTGGTAAAGGCGTTTGCCTTCAAATCGCTCCGGTGCGGGTACGTGCTCGGCGGCCACGACAATTAAATCGGCATGGGCAATTTGTTCGGCAGTGGCGGCCTCGACCGGTGCCAGTTCTCCGTGCATTTCTACATGCACTTTCCAACCCAAGCGCTGAGCGGCTTGTTCAAGGCGTCGGGCGGCCAAAAAAGTCGTTGCCATGCCGCTGGGGCAGGCTGTAATTAGAATAATATTCATTGTGACGTTCCCTCGGTGCGGCTGGCGTGCAGGCGCTGGACCTGAGTATGTTGTAGGAGTACGGCAAAGTCGTCCGCGTGGGCATTGCCCACGCCAACATGGCGAACAGATTCGGCGGAAAGCGCCGTGGCAAAACGCAGTGTTTCTTCGTCACTTTGCTGGCTGAGCACGCCGTGGAGCATGCCAGCCACAAAGGTATCGCCGGCACCCACGGTATTGGCTGCCTGAACGCGGGGCGGCGTTGACTGCCAGGTGCCCTTGGCGTTTACCCAAATAACGCCGTCGGCCCCGGCAGAAAGTAGCGCTTGGCCAATACCTGCCTGATAAAGGCGGCAGGTGGCGCTTACTCGCTTGGCGTGATCATCCAGTGCCTCACCGGCCCAGTGGGCAAGTTCCAATTCATTGGGTTTAACGGCTTCGGGGGCTACCTCAATCGCGCACAGCAGGGCTTCGCCACTGGTATCCACCCATAACGGCACGCCGGTGGCTTTTAGTTCCGTTAGCAGCGTGGCAAAGCTTGTCAGGCTTAAGCCAGGGGGCAGGCTACCTGCCACAAGAATGGCATCGACAGGCTCAGCGTTTAGTTGCTGTTTAATGCTGTTTAGAAGGGCGGCGACTTGCGTGGCGTCTACGCCGATACCGGGGCCGTTAATGTCGGTCACCCGGCCGCTTTTTTCCGCCAGCTTGGCATTAATACGGGTTTCTCCCGGCACGCGGACAAAGGCATCCGTAACGCCCAGCTGGGTAAACGCCCGTTGGAAGGGGCCATCGTTATCGCGCCCGAGAAATCCGCTCACTACCACGTGATGGCCCAGCGAGGCCAGCACTCGTGCAACGTTAACGCCTTTGCCCGCGGCTTCCAGTTGCGCGTTCCTGGGACGGTTAACCATGCCCAGCGTTAACTCTTCAAGATCAAACGCCAAATCCAGCGCTGGGTTGAGCGTAACGGTAATAACCCGGGCCATTAGTGTGCCTCCAGCGCGTCGCGCACAGCGGCGCTGGTCGCCTGGCTTAGGGCCAGTTGCGCACTGGCTTGGGCATCGGCCAGATCGAACTCACGCAGGCGAGCTTTCACCAGCGGAATTTGCCGGGCGCTAACTGAAAGCTCATCAACGCCTAACCCAACCAATACGGGAATAGCCGCCGTATCCGAGGCCAGCTCACCGCAAACGCCGACCCATTTGCCTTGGGCATGAGCGGCGTCAACGGTCATCTGGATCAAACGCAGAACCGCCGGGTGTAGGCCATCTGCCTGGGCAGAGAGCTCTGGATGACCGCGGTCAATCGCCAGCGTGTACTGGGTTAAGTCGTTGGTGCCAACCGAGAAGAAGTCCACCTCGGCGGCAAGCGTTGGTGCCAGCAATGCGCTGGAAGGGATCTCGATCATCACGCCTAGCTGCACGTCGCTTGCGCGCTCATCCGCGGGAATTTCCGCAAGCAAACGGTCAAAAATGGCTTTGGCGGCGTGAAATTCAGCCACGTCCTTGACCATTGGCAGCATAATCCGCAGCGGCCTGGGCGTCTCTTCTGAACCCGCTACCGGGGCGGCTGCTATTAGAAGCGCGCGCAGTTGGGTTTCGAGTACGCCGGGCTCGGTTAACGCCAGGCGAATGCCACGCAGACCCAAAAACGGGTTGTCTTCCTGGGGGACTGGCCAGTAGGGCAGGGGCTTGTCGCCACCCACATCCAGGGTGCGCGCCACTAGCGGGCGGCCGTTCAGGGCGTCGATGGCCTGCCGATACTCGGCGGTTTGCGTGGCAAGGTCGGGGGCGCTTGAGTGGGCCATAAACAGGAACTCAGTGCGCAGCAGGCCAACGCCCTCGGCACCACGTTCAACCGCATCTTCTGCATGAGCGGTGTTGCCCAGGTTAGCAGCCACCTCCACGTAGTGGCCGTCGCGGGTTTGGGCGCGTTCATAACGCCGCTCCCAAGCATCGGCTTCACGCGTCTGTAAATCAAGCAACTGCTGCTCGGCGCGGCGTAAGCGCTGCTCAGAAGGCGAAGGAATGACGCGGCCTCTTTCACCATCAAGAATCATCATGCTGGCATTGGCTAAGGCCATTACCGCTTTGCCGGCGCCCACCACCGCGGGTATGCCCAGCGCACGGGCCAAAATAGCGCTGTGGGCAGTGGCGCCGCCACGCTCGGTCAAAAGACCGCGCACGCGGGAGGTATCCAGGCGCGCTACGTCGGAAGGACCGATATCGTCCATCACCAGAATGTAGGGGTGGTTGGGTGGCTCGGGAAGTTGGGTGTCGCACAAAACGCTCAGTACGCGGCGACCCACGTCACGCAGGTCGGCGGCACGCTCAGCAAGCAGGCGGTCGGCAAGCATTTCTTGCGCGTGGGCGGCGGTTTCAATCGCTTCCCACCAGGCCGCCTCTGCTGAACAGCCTTCACGAATGGCATCTTCGGCGGCGCGGTGCAGCTCGGGGTCATCCAGCATCTCTTCATGCATGGAGAGGATATCGGCTACTTCGCCACCCGGCGCATTGCGCACCAGGGCTTCCAGCTGGGCAATACCCTCCTGGATGGCATTGTGCAGCCGGGTCAGTTCGCGGTCGGGATTGTCAGCCTGTTCCGGGTAATCAAAGTGCTGAGGGCGAATAACAAACACCGGCGCAATCGCAAGCCCGGGGGAGGCCGCAATCGCCGTATGCGGTGTATCGGCTGTCAAAGGCTTAACGGTTTCCTCGTGAGCAGGGTGGGTCGCCAGCTGCTCTCGGCCACTGTCAAAAGGCGCTACCTTTTCACCCAAACCGCCTTCAATTGCATTCGCGACGTTGGCCAGTGCCTGTGGTGCTTCGCTGCCTTCGCCAGAAAGCACCAGCCACTGGCCACGGCGTGCACCCAAACCGATGACTTTGGTCAGGCTCGCTGCGGAAACGCTGGCGGGGCTGCCTTCTTCCAGGCGAACGTTAATCGCAACGGCCTGTGCTCGAGCTACCTGCACCAACTGTTTAGCCGGGCGGGCGTGCAGGCCGTGGGGATTTAATACCCGCACGCGCTGGGTATGCGTATTGGCCGTTTCACCTGCAAGCTGAGCCAGCACCTGGGCGGCATCGGCCTTTAGTAACGCGTGGCTTGGGGTGTTTTCGAGCACCTTCTGAAGTTGCTCCAACAGGGAGGTGTGCGCGCTTCCCTGTGCTGCCAGGCAAAACAGGCCGTGAACAGCATGGCCGTTCTCTTCCATGCGTGCTTCGACCGGTGTCGCCACGCCCAGCGCAGGCTGTTGGACGCCGCTGGCGCTGCTGGCAAGCCAAAAACCGTCGCCCAGCCAAACCGGCGGTTTCGCCGCAATATCGGCAATAAAGTGGTTATCTACGCAGCCACTTTGGCGTAAGCGGGCGGCCGCTGCCAGGGCCAGTTCCTGAACACTCTGTGCGGGAAACTGCAGGCAAAGCGTGTCGCTATCCAGCTTGGGCGCGGGGGCAGATTTAGACAGCAGGCGAGCGACGTCCTCGGTGGAGCGGGCTGCGGCAAGCGCTTCAGCAACGCCGTCACGGTCCAGTACGTGCGTTAGGGCGCGCAAAATATCCAAATGTTCATCATTTTGTGCGGCAATCGTCACCAGTACATAGACGCGGTTGCCATCGTGCCATTCGATGCCTTCTGGAAATTGCAGTACTCGAACGCCAGTCCGCTTAACATGCTGGCGGCTTTCGGGCGTGCCGTGGGGAATGGCGATAGCATTACCCAGATAGGTAGATGACTGCGCCTCACGGGCATGCAGGCCCTCGCGATAGGCAGGATCAACCAGCCCCGCGTCAGCCAGTACCCGGGCGGCCTCATCCAGCGCCGCTTGCCAATTGTTGGCGTGGCGGTCAAGCAAGATGTCATTAGGACCGAGTGTGAGCATGCAATTCTCCTGTAAGGACGAGTCCGGTAACGGCTCGACGGCGACGTAAAGGACACAAATGCCGAGTAACGGTATTGATCGATGCCTACCGTCTATGATGATAATGCTGAAACGATTCAGCTAAAGGCGCAAGGGGTGTGTTTTTAGACTTTGGTGGGGGTCTCGTCAAGGCGCTGTTACACTTTGCAGGCTTATAAGGAGAAAAAACATGACATTAGCCGATATTGCGCGGCTTGCAGGTGTTTCACGCACCACGGCCAGTTATGTCATTAATGGGCAGGCTGAACAGCGTCGTATCAGTGCCGCCACGATTGAAAAGGTCATGAGCGTTGTTCGTGAGCATCAATATCAGATTGATCCACAGGCGGCGGCGCTGCGCCGAGGTGCCAGTCGGCTGATTGGTTTAATCGTGCCTGACCTTGAAAACATCAGCTATGCACGCTTGGCGAAGCGCTTGGAGCGTGGTGCGCGCGAGCAAGGATATCGGCTGCTGATTGTAAGCTCGGATGACTGTGCCGAAAGTGAGCGCGCCCTGGCGCTTGCCCTGCGTGCTCAGCGCTGTGAAGTACTGATTACTGCCAGCTGCCTGGCCGACGTTGACCCATTTTATAGGGAATTGGTTAACGACGGCTGGGCCGTGGTGGGCATGGACCGAGGGCTGGATAGCCACTACTTTTCCAGTGTTGTTAGTGATGATCACGATGCCGCTGAGCGTTTAACGCTCTCGGTACTTAACCAGGATACGCGGCGAGTTGCCTGGCTTGATGCCATGCCTGAGTTGTCTATTAGTCGTGAGCGCCGGGCCGGTTTTGAGGCCGCGTTAAAAGATCGCGATATCGAGGAAGTGTATTTGAGCGCTGAGCGCTACGAGCGTAGTGAGGCGATGGAACTTGCCCAACAGCTGATTAGCGAGCCCAAGGGGCTGGATGCACTGGTGACCGCATCGTATACCTTGATGGAGGGCGTTTTAGATGCGTTTTTAGAACGTGGAGGGCTTTCCAGGCATATCCGGCTTGCCACTTTTGGTGATCACCGCCTGCTGGATTTTTTGCCTCAGCCGATTAATTCGGTGCACCAGGATTATGATCGGATAGCAGAATTGACGCTTAACAGTGCGCTAAAAACTGCCCGAGGCCAGGGGGGCGTCGGGCAGCAGGTCGTTAAGCGGCATCTTTTTCAGCGTGGGTAAGGGCGCTAAATCCTTAAGTTAAACCCTGGCGCTGGCCCAGGCGTTAGCATCGGGTATCGACATATCGTAGCGCTCACTTAGATAGGGCGATGAGAGCAGGAAGTCCGCACTGGCTGCGTTGTTGGCGACAGGTACATTCCACAGCGTGGCAAGGCGTAGCAGCGCTTTAACATCGGGGTCGTGGGGCTGTGGAGCAAACGGGTCCCAGAAGAACACCAATATATCGAGCTTTTGCTCGGCGATGCGTGCGCCTATCTGCTGGTCGCCGCCTAGTGGCCCGCTCATTAATCCTTCAACGGTCAAGCCCAGTTGTTGAGTTAACCGGCCTGCGGTGGTGCCCGTACCCATTAAGTGATGCTGGCGCAGCGTCTCCTGCCAGCGTTCCGCCCACTCCAGTAGTTCACTCTTTTTGCCATCGTGGGCGATAAGCGCAATACGCTTTTGAGCGGGTAAGGTACGTAGCGCTTGGCGAGGCGGTCGGGCATCGTTCATTGTTTATTCTCCTGATGTTTCCTGCTCAATAGCGATAATCTTCATGGTGTTGGTGCCGCCATGAGCGTTCATATGATCGCCGCGAGTCAGAATAATATGCCCACCCGGGCGTGCTAGGCCATAGGCTTTAAGCAATTTCAGCGCCTGCTGGTTTACTTCAGTGGGCTCCATCTGGGTGGTGTTGAAGGGGAGCGATACCACGCCACGGTAAAGTGCCATGCGGCGCTGGGCGACGGGACTATGCGCCAGGCCAACAATTGGCAGGCCAGAACGAATGCGCGAGGCAATCAGCGGTGTGTAACCGGTGGAGGTCATGCAGGCAATCGCGCTAACGCCGGTTAAATGGTTCGCGGCGTACATGGCCGAAAGGGCGATGGTTTCATCCATGCGCTCAAAGCCTTCATGCATGCGGTGGCCAGACGACTGTGCCAGCCGCTCGCGCTCGGCGCCTAAGCAAACACGGTCCATGGCTTCAACGGTTTCTACCGGAAATTCACCGGCTGCCGTTTCTGCTGAAAGCATAACGGCGTCGGTCGCATCCAGCACCGCATTGGCCACATCGAACACCTCGGCGCGTGTGGGCAGCGGGGATTCGATCATCGACTCCATCATTTGGGTGGCGGTAATCACGGCGCGGTTAAGCGAGCGGGCATGTTTGATGATGCGCTTTTGGGTGCCTATGAGTGCTTCATCGCCAATTTCTACACCCAGGTCGCCACGCGCCACCATAACGGCTTCAGAGGCAATAATGATGCCGTCCAGCGTTTCATCATCTGCCACTGCCTCGGCACGCTCCAGCTTGGCGACTAGGCCAATCTCTTTGCCTTCTTCGCCCAGCAGTGCGCGTGCTTCCCGCATATCGTCTGCTGAACGCGGAAAGGAGACCGCCAGATAATCCACGCCGATTTCCACTGCCGTTTTTAAATCGGCCTTGTCTTTGTCGGTTAAGGCGGGAGCAGAAAGGCCACCGCCCTGTTTGTTGATGCCCTTGTTGTTGGAGAGCTTGCCACCCACATGAACACTCGTGTGTATTTCCTGGCCCGCAATGGAGGTCACATCCAGGACAACGCGGCCGTCATCCAGCAGCAGCCGGTCGCCGGGGGCTACATCATCAATAAGTGATGGGTAGTCACAACCAACGCGTTCACTGTTGCCCGCATTGGTATCCAGCGCCATGTCTAGAATAAACGCTTCGCCTACTGATAAATGAATAGGGCCTTCAGCAAAACGCGCGATGCGAATTTTAGGACCTTGTAAATCGCCTAGTGCAGCAACACATTTACCTAAGCGCTGGGCGATATCGCGAACATCCTGTAGGCGTCGGCGATGATCATCGGCAGAACCGTGGGAGAAGTTAAGTCGAACGACATCGACGCCTGCCGTGATCATCGCCTCAAGAATACCTGGCTGGTCGCTGGCAGGGCCTAGTGTGGCAACAATTTTGGTACGGCGAAGCGGCAAAGGTGAATTCGATAGGCTCATGAGCAGGCTCTCCTTAAATATTAAAAAAAAGCAAAAAACCAGTGTTGTCAGACTGCAAGGTGACTGCTTAATTGTCGGCGTGAAGTGTAGACGACCATAGTGATAATATAGTAATTTTACTACAAATAGGTTATTCGATAGCCAGCAAAGCAGCGTTGTAAGCGATTTTGTTCTTTTTAAAACGCTTTTACGTGTCTTTTTGGTAATTTTTTTACTTGAATGAAGCCATCCACCACCGAGCATGAGGTGTCAGCATGACGATCAGAGTTGCTATTAATGGGTTTGGACGGATCGGCCGTAACGTCTTACGCGCCCTGTATGAAAACGATTACCGTGACAAAATTCAGGTAGTGGCGATTAATGACCTTGGCGATCCTTCGCTAAATTCGCATTTACTACGCCACGATACGGTGCATGGGCATTTCCCCTTCACTGTAGAGCACGACGCAGAAAGTATCAGCGTTGACGGCGACCGCATTGCGATCTCTTCCGAGCGCGATCCTGCCAGCCTCCCTTGGGCATCCATGAATATCGATTTGGTCATGGAGTGCACGGGGCTATTTACCAAGCGAGAAGCTGCTGCCAAGCATTTGGAAGCGGGCGCTAAACGAGTACTGATTTCGGCACCCAGCCCGGATGCGGATGCAACGATTGTTTTCGGTGTTAATGATGACGTGCTGACTGCTGAGCATAAGGTTGTCTCTAATGCATCTTGCACGACTAACTGCCTGGCACCTGTCGCCAAAGCGCTGAACGACACCATAGGTATCGAAAACGGCCTGATGACGACCGTTCACGCTTATACCAATGACCAGAATCTTTCGGATGTTTATCATACCGACCCGTACCGCGCACGCAGCGCCACTCACTCCATGATCCCGACCAAAACCGGAGCCGCCGCTGCGGTGGGTTTGGTGCTGCCTGAGCTGGAAGGTAAGCTGGATGGGCTGGCCGTGCGCGTACCGGTGATTAACGTGTCGTTGGTGGATCTAACCTTTAACGCAGGGCGCGATACCAGCAAGGAAGAGATCAACCAGATCCTCGAAAAGGCCGCTGCCAATTCGAGCGTACTGGCTGTCAATGCTCAACCGCTGGTATCCATTGACTTTAACCATGACGCGCATTCATCAACGTTTGATGCCAATCACACTCGTGTGAATGGCCGTTTGGTGAAAGTAATGGCGTGGTACGACAACGAGTGGGGTTTCTCCAACCGTATGCTGGATACCGCCATTGCGATGCAGGCAACCGCAAAATAGTTATTTTTGAAGTGCGCTGTTAATGTTTGATTTAAAGGCCGAAAATTTATTTTCGGCCTTTATTTTTAATAAAAAGAATCTTTTTTTAACAGGACTGCATTCAAAACGTCTCCTCGCGTGTATCCCCTATACAGCCACTATTTACGGCGGTTGATAATAATCCTCAAGGAGACTGAAAATGACCACTCATCATTTCACGCGTACCGCACTAGGCGCAGCGCTGATTGCATCCTTCAGTCATGCCGCACTAAGAGGCCTATGGCTGGCAAGCGAGCCAGCGCATAAGTGCCCCAGCTATGGAGGTCATTCTTCCTATGGTGGCGGCATCAGTGGGGGTATCCAGTGGTAGCGGCAGGTGCTATCAAGCACGTAGAGTGTGTTTATAGCGAAATAAAAGCGCGTCGAACCGCTCCAAAAATATTTTATTGTAGTAAAATTACATTAAATATTGCGCATGATGCCTTTTTTTAGATAGATTTTAGGTAATCTAACCACGTAGATGGTCGTGGATAATAAATAGGAGCAGAGATGAGCCAGTCATATGCCTCCCCAGGCGCCCCATTAGGTGAACGTGACCATGCCATTGATCTAGCGCTTTTCGGGGCGTTGGGCGACCTCGCCATGCGCAAGCTGTTTCCTGCTTTATATCATCTTGACCGTGAAGGTCTGATGCCCGAAAGCACCCGCATTATGGGGCTGGCGCGTCAGGAGCATGATGTGGCGTCGTTCAGGCAACTGGTTGGCGGCGCATTGCGTAAACGGCTCAAAAGCAGCGAACTAGAGGACTCAAGCTTTGAGCGCTTTCTAAATCGTCTGGATTATCGTCAGCTCGATTTTTCAACAGTAGAGGGCTTTGAAGCCATTCGCGAATGGCGAGAAGGCTCAAAACAACCGATGGTGGTGTACCTTTCTGTTGCCGCTCGTATTTATGGCGATATTTGTCACCATCTTCAGGCCAGTGGAAGTCTGGACGAAGACTCCCGCGTCGTTGTTGAAAAACCGATTGGCTACGATCTGGCATCGTCTGAACAGATCAACAATGCCATTGGTGCTGTATTTCCTGAGTCACGGGTATACCGCATTGACCACTACTTGGGTAAAGAAACGGTTCAGAACCTGATTGCGCTGCGCTTTGCCAATCCGCTCTTCGGCACTCAGTGGAACCAGAATCATATTTCCCACGTTGAGATTACCGTGGCCGAAAAGGTCGGTATTGAGGGGCGTTGGGGCTATTTTGATGATGCCGGCCAACTGCGTGACATGGTGCAGAACCACCTGCTGCAGCTGTTATGTCTGATCGCCATGGACCCACCCTCTAACCTGGATGCGGATGCCATTCGTGATGAAAAGGTAAAAGTGTTGAAAGCGCTGAAACCTTTTACAGGGGAGGCGCTAGGGCGCGATGTGGTACGCGGGCAATATATTGCCGGCACCAGCGATGGCCAAGCGGTGCCTGGTTACCTGGAGGAAGAGGGCGCTAATACCCAGAGCCAGACGGAAACCTTTGTTGCGATGAAAACCGAGGTGTCTAACTGGCGTTGGGCGGGTGTGCCTTTTTATCTTCGCACCGGTAAGCGGATGCCCGAAAAGCTGTCGCAAATTGTGATCCATTTCCGCCAGCAGCCGCACTATATCTTTGATCCGGACCAGCGCGATATTGCTTCTAACAAGTTAATTATTCGCCTTCAGCCGGAAGAGGGAATTGCCCTACAAGTACTTACCAAAGACAGTGGCCTGGATAAAGGCATGCGTTTGCGCCCAGGGCCCTTACATCTTGATTTTAATAGTGCCTTCCCTAAATCACGTATTCCCGATGCTTATGAGCGCCTCTTGCTTGAAGTCATGAAAGGCCAACAGTATCTGTTTGTACGCCGTGATGAGGTGGAGCACGCTTGGCGCTGGTGCGATCAGTTAATTGCCGGTTGGCAGAGTCGTGAAACCCCACCGAGGCGCTATCCGGCGGGCTCCTGGGGGCCGGTTGCCTCCATTGCGATGATTACCCAGGATGGCCGCAGCTGGTACGAGGATTATTAACATGAGCCAACAACGTCAAAAGCTGGCGGAACAGCTAGCTGAAGCGGTCGCGCAGGCCTTGAGTGAAGATCTAGACCGCCAGGAGCGCGTGCTTCTGGTCGTGTCCGGTGGCACGACCCCGGTACCTTTTTTTAAAGCCTTGGCCGCCAAGCCGCTAGCCTGGTCGCGTATCGATATCACCTTGGCGGATGAGCGCTGGGTGGATGAACAAAGCAGCGACAGCAACGCCAGGCTGGTGCGTGAAAACCTGCTGCAAGGCGCTGCCGCCGCGGCGCGTTTTGTGCCGCTAACCGCAGAAGCTTCAACGCCAGAAGAGGGCGTCGCGGCGGTAGCCGAACAGACCGCATCGCTTAGCTGGCCAGCCAGCGTGGTGATACTTGGTATGGGGGGGGATGGCCATACAGCCTCGCTGTTCCCGGATAGCCAGGAACTCGGGTTAGCGCTTTCTACTGATGAGCCGTTGGTGGCGGTGAGAACCCCTAGTCAACCACAGCCGCGGATTACCTTTTCAGCGTCCCGGCTACACCAGGCACATCGGCATATTTTACATATTACCGGTGACGATAAGCGTGCCGTACTGGCCAATGCCTTGAACGGCGATGATGTGCGGCAACTGCCAATACGTGCCTTTTTGTCATGCCCCTTGGCTATTTACTGGGCACCTTAACAATCAATTAATAATAGATTTCCGGAGACTTACGATGTCGATAGATAAACAGTTACCTTCAACGCGCACCGCTGAACTTGACAGCATTTGCCTTAAAGCGGAAGTGATTCCGGTGATCACTATTGATCGCCTTGAAGATGCCGTGCCGCTTGGAAAGGCCCTGGTAGAGGGCGGTTTAACAGTTCTCGAAGTCACCCTGCGTACCGACTGTGCGTTGGAAGCCATTAAGCGCATGCGTGAAGCGTTACCCGGAGCAAGCATTGGTGTGGGTACCGTACTCACCCCTGCTCAATATCGCCAGGCCGAAGAAGTAGGTGCTGATTTTGTCGTAACGCCGGGCACGACCGAGGCACTTTATCGTTACGGTATCGAAAGCTCAGTACCCATGCTGCCGGGTGTTTCGACCATATCAGAGCTGATGACCGGCTGGCAGTTCGGTTATCGCCGCTTCAAGTTCTTCCCGGCGGAGTCCAGCGGTGGCGTTAAAGCACTCAAGGCCTTTGGTGCCCCGATCCCTGGCGCGAAATTTTGCCCCACGGGCGGCATCACGGTCGAGAATGCGGCATCCTACCTGTCACTGCCCAACGTCATGTGCGTAGGTGGCTCCTGGCTCACGCCCGCCAAGTTGGTTGAAGCCGAAGATTGGGAAGGCATTCGCAAATTGGCTCAGGAAGCCGCTGAACGTTTTCATCATTAATGGAGCGCCTGGGTTTGTACGCCCAAGGCTATTTCAAGGGCTATTCCAAAGACTATTTCAAGGGCTATCCACAGGTTTAGGCGATTTCTAAAGGTCTTCCTGCCCAATCACCGGGCAACGTCATGTTGCCCGGTTTTTTTATGCAAAATAACACGTTAGGTAAGACCAAAGGGGGATAAACGTTAATCCACCGCTCCGTTAGAATCTCTACGGAGATATGTCAGACATTTATTCGCACTGCGCATGTACAACACGATGACTAAATAATGGAGCAAGCCAACATGCATATGCTGACCCTGGCGTCTTTCCTGTTTTTTACAGGGCTGGTCGCTTTTATTACGTGGCGTATCACACGCCGGGATGATCACTCCAGTACCACTGGTTATTTCCTGGCAGGGCGCTCGCTGACCTTCCCGCTGATTGCGGGTTCGTTGCTAATGACCAACCTCTCCACTGAGCAGATGGTAGGCCTAAACGGGGCTGCGTTTGCCGATGGGCTAAGCGTTATGGCATGGGAAGTCGTTGCAGTTATCGCGTTGGTCGCGCTGGCGCTGTTTTTCCTGCCGCGCTTTTTAAAAAGCGGTATTACTACACTGCCGCAATTGCTGGAAATCCGCTTTGATAAAGGCACCCAGCTGATTACCAACGTTATTTTCCTTATTGCCTATGCCGTTATTTTGCTGCCGATCATTCTCTATTCTGGTGCGATTGGCTTGCAGGGGATGCTGGACCTGCAAGGGCTAACCGGTATTCAGTCATCAAGCACACTGCTTTGGCTAACCGTATGGATTGTGGGCATTATCGGTGCGATCTATGCCCTATTTGGCGGGCTACGTACGGTTGCCGTTTCCGACACGCTGAACGGTATTGGGCGGTTTTGTGGTCGTCTATTTTGGCCTTCAAGCGGTGAGTGGCGGTACGGGCATCATGGAAGGCTGGAGCATTCTTAAGCAGAGCGACCCGGATAAGCTCAACTCGATTGGTGGCTCAGAGCAGCAGGTGCCGTTCTTCACGCTGTTTACCGGGGTCTTTCTGATTAACTTGTTTTATTGGAGCACGAATCAGCAGATTATCCAGCGAACGCTTGCCGCCAAAAACCTGGCCGAAGGCCAAAAGGGTGTGCTGCTGACAGGGCTTTTTAAACTGCTTGGCCCGCTGTATCTCGTGTTACCAGGTATTATTGCCTATAACCTGTATGCTGATCAGGGTGTGCAGGCTGATGAAGCCTATGGGCACTTGGTGTTTAACGTTCTACCGCCTTATTTAACGGGTTTCTTTGCGGCGGTTATGGTCGGGGCGATTCTGTCCTCGTTTAACTCCGCGCTTAACAGTACCACCACCATTTTCAGCCTGGGTATTTATAAAGGCGTGCTGAATAAAGACGCTACTGAGCAGGAGGTTGTTAAATCGGGCAAGATCTTTGGTTGGATCATGGCGATTATTACCATGATTATCGCGCCACTGCTGGCCGGGCAGGATAGTCTATTCGGCTACCTGCAGAAGATGAACGCCATTTACTTTATTCCTATTCTGGCTGTTGTGTTGGTGGGGCTACTGACCAAACGGGTACCTCCCATGGCCGCCAAAATAGCGCTGGTGGGCGGCTGTTTATTGATCGCTGCTGGTTACTTTGTGCCGCCATTTAATCTCTTGCCTGAGATTATGAATGAGTTCCACTTCGTCGCATTGGTGTTTGCCTTGTTAGTGGTGATGATGCTGATTGTTGGCAAGCTACGTCCGCGCGAAACGGACTGGGTGCAGGAGCATGTCGGCGGTGTTGATTTAACGCCCTGGAAAGGTGCACTACCCTCAGGTGTCGCGCTGATCATTTTAGTGATCATTATTTATATAAGCTTTGCTGGATAATTGTCGATTAGGCGCTGAAAGCTAGCCCTGTTAGCAATAGCGCTGTCATCAATAGCCAGTAACAGAAAGGCCCCGTTAGTATCAACTAGCGGGGCCTTGTCGTTTTAGCGGCTATTGTTGGGTTTATGCAAGCCGTAGCGGCGGTTCGGCGAGCCCGGCTATGTCGATTTGCACGGAAAATAGCGCGCCAGCGTTCGGCTCTTTAGCAAGCTGCTCTGAAGTGAAACCCTCTTGAGCCGTCGTGATATACAGCGTTTTAAGCTCTGGGCCTGCAAACACCGGGCAAGAGGGTTGGCTGGCTGATAGATGCACTCGGCCAATAATCTCACCGTCAGCGTTTAAGCGCACAACCTCACCAGCACCCCAAAGCGCTAGCCATAGGCAGCCCTGGTTATCCATCACGGCGCCGTCGGGGCTGCCAATATGACCGGAAAAATCCGCAAAAGGCTCGGGTTCTCCGAGCGGCCAGCCTTGGTCATCCAGCGCCCAGCGCATCACAACGCCGGTTGGTGTATCCGTAAAGTAAGCGGTGGTGCCATCGGGTGAAAAGCACAGCGCATTAGGAATGCTAAGCCCGGTACGCAGCTGGCTTAGCTTGCCGCGATGCAGTCGGTAGAGGCTGCCCGCCTGGTGCTCAGCCTGTTTTCCCATACTTGAAAACCACAGGCTGCCATGCCTGTCCACACGTGCGTCATTGCTGCGCGTAACAGGGTTATCGGCTTCAACATCGGCAAAGTGGGTAATGTTGCCGCTTTCAGGGTCGAAGTGGCTCAATGAGCGCTCACCCACTAGTAGCAGGCGGCCATCCTCAAGCGGCGCGGCCAGAGAAACCATATCGTCTAGCGCTACATGATCATGCTGCTGGCTGGTGTGAGAGAGCCAGTGCAAGCGCTTGCCAATAATATCGCACCAGTAAAGCCGTCCGCTGCTGGCTTGCCACTGCGGGCCTTCTCCAAGCAGGCAACCACTATCTACTGCGACAGTTGCCTGCCATGTGGGTAATGACATTATTCTTCTCCGGCTTTTTTCCAGGCGTTAACTAACGCAACCGCCTGCTGGGCAACCGCCTTGGCGTTTTGCCCGGGTTTATAAAGTGCGCTGCCCAGGCCAGCACCATCTACCCCGGCTGCTCGCCAAGCGGCGAAATTATCGATGCCAACACCGCCTACGGCGTACAAACGAGTGTCTTCAGGCAGTACGGCGCGTACGGCTTTCATACCTTCCAGCCCGACCTGGACGGCAGGAAAAAGCTTAAGCCCTGTCGCGCCAGCGTCAAGTGCATCGAATGCTTCGGAAGGGGTAACAATGCCTGGCCAGCTCGCCATCTCAAGACGGTGCGTTTCTTCAATCACGCTGGGACGACAATTAGGCGAGACAATTAAACGCCCACCAGCGGCATGAACGTCTCGCACTTGTGCGGGGGTAAGCACGGTGCCCGCGCCAATGACCGCCTGCTCGCCAAAGGCGTTAACTAAGCGGCGAATGCTCTCTAGCGGCTTCGGCGAGTTAAGCGGCACTTCAATCTGGGTGATGCCTGCGTTAAGCACCGCATCAGCAACGTCGATAACGTCATCGGGCGTTACGCCTCGCAAAATTCCGATCAGGGGTAACGTCATAGAGCTCTCTCTGCATTATTTGTTAGCGCCTGGTGGGCGAGTCGAAGACCTGCCAGTACGGCAGTGTCGCCCTCAACGTGATGGGTCTGAAAGCCGAGCGCGTTAAGGGCCAAATGGTAACGATGACAAAGCGCTGGATTACCAATCAAGGTAACCGTTTCATCGGTAGATAATGATGGGCAGGCGCCCGCTAGCTCAAGGCCAATCGCAAGGCCAGAAAGCCGTGCCGAGAGCACGCTTGCCCGGGTGTTACCCATGGGCAGGCGGCTATCCAGTAAATCCTGCGCCCGCAGGCCGAACAGGCGGCTGCTAAACGTCTCTGGGGCCGCGTTTATCTCGCTGACGGCGGCGATGAACGCATCACGGCAGGCGGGCTCGTTTAGCGCATCGCTGCCAATGGAGTGCTTTAGAACCGACTGATTCGCCAGTAGCTGATAAAGCTCGCCTGTTAGATAGGTGGTGAACTGTGTTACCACGCCTGACTCAATGCTCGCCCATTTGGAGTGGGTGCCCGGCAGGCAGACCCGACCTGAAAAATCGGGCACTTCGGCCGCCAGGCCAGCAAGCTGGGTCTCTTCTCCGCGCATGACATCAAAATGCTGAGCCGCGCTGTGGGTTTGGCTCAGGCCGGGCAGCAGATGCACACGCAGCTGGCCACCAACCAGCCTAGGCATCACCGCGCCGTGGCTAAGCTGGTCAAGCGAGATAGGCACCGGCAGGTAAGCGGCTTCCAGCCAGCCTTGTCGAGCGCCTGCCATGCCGCACACCATTGCCGCTATGTGGCCGTTGGCAGGTAGCCAATCGCCCACCAGGCGCAACAATTCAGCCTCGTATTCATCCGGCGTGAGCGAAAGCATGCCCTTATCGCTGCTGGCGTTGGCGATCACCTGGTGTTGCTTATCGAGCCCCCAAGCACGCAGGTTGCTTGAGCCCCAGTCCACCGCGATCCAGGCGAGCGTTTGCGGTAACGCATCAGAATCGGTACGCATGTGACGATATCTCCACGAATAAGGTTCTCCACGATTTAGAAGGCAGGGCTTACCACTCAGCGATAGAGCCGTCATCGTGCGTCCATACCGGGTTGCGCCAGCGGTGGCCTGTTTTTGCGCGCTCTTCAACATAGGCTTCATCAATTTCTACACCCAGGCCGGGGCCTTGGGGGATAGCGCAAAAACCGTCGGTGATACTTAGGGCTGTTTTGTCTACTAGGTAGTCCAGCACGTCATTGCCCTGGTTGTAGTGAATCCCCATGCTTTGTTCTTGAATGAAGGCGTTATGGCAGACAGCATCCAGCTGAAGTGAGGCGGCCAGGGTTAACGGCCCAAGCGGGCAGTGGGGCGCCAGCGCCACATCGTAGGCAGAGGCGAGGGTGGCGATTTTCAGCCCTTCGCTAATGCCGCCACAGTGGGAAATATCCGGCTGGATAATGTCGATCATGCCATCGGCCAGCAGATCGCGGAACTGAAAGCGGGTATGTAAGCGTTCGCCGGTCGCCAAGGGGTAGCTCAACCCGCCCGCAATATCTTTCAAGCAAGGCAAGTGTTCCGGTGCAACGGGCTCTTCAACAAACATGGGATGGTAAGGCTCAAGCTCACGCAGTAATGCTTTGGCCATGGGACGATGGACGCGGCCATGAAAGTCGATACCGATACCCACATCCGGCCCAACGGCCTCGCGCGCCTCACGCACTCGGGCCACGGCTTCATCGACCTTGCGATGAGAGTCGACGATTTGCATTTCGGGCGTGCCGTTCATCTTGAACGCGGTAAAGCCTTTTTCGACCAGCGCCTTGGCACCGGCGCCCACATCGCTTGGGCGGTCGCCCCCGGTCCAGGCATACATGCGCATTTTATCGCGCACCGCTCCCCCCAAGAGTTGGTGAACGGGAACACCCAAATCACGCCCTTTAAGGTCCCACAGTGCCTGGTCAATACCCGCAATAGCGCTCATCAAAATGGGGCCGCCGCGATAAAACCCGGCACGATAGAGCGTGTTCCAAAGGTGTTCGATCCGATGAGGGTCCTGGCCAATCAGGTAGTCGGAAAGTTCATGAACAGCCGCTTCTACCGTTGCGGCACGGCCTTCGATGACCGGCTCGCCCCAGCCATAACAGCCTTCATCGGTTTCGATTTTAAGAAACAGCCAGCGGGGAGGGACTTGCCATGTTTTAAGACGCGTAATTTTCATACGATATAATCCTCACGGTTAGCCGAGTGGGTACGGCAAGCGTTACTGCAGAAGTTGGTTTCAGCCCAGCTAGACGATGCCCAGATCGATAGCGGTGCGCCGCAATACCTCGCGCGCAGCGGTGTCGGCCGCGTTAATGTCGCCGGCTTTAATCGCATCCAGTACGTGGCGGTGCCGGGTCAAACTGTCGTCGAGCGTTTTAATATCGTGTTGCGAGCGATATACCAGCGCCATGATTGAAGGGCGTAATAAATGGCCCATTTGCCGCCACACCAGGTTATGCGTCGCTTGGTAGATCACATCGTGAAAGGCAACATCGAACTCAATGTGCTGGGCACGCGCGTCAGGGGTGCCTGCCGAACAGCGCATGCCTTCAAACGCTGCTTCCAGCTGTGTAATGTCATCACCGGTGGCCGCTTGGGCCGCCAATCTCGCAACCGTGGGCTCTGCTGAGAATCGAAAAGCGTAAATTGCGCGCACGAGCTGAGGGTCCAGGTTGACGAGCCCTGTCATCCATTCGCTCATCAATGGGTCAAGCAGGTGCCATTCACTCATTTCACGAACCAGCGTGCCCCGGCCCGCCGTGCGCTCTATAAGCCCGGCGGCCGTTAGGCTTGCCAATGCATTGCGTACCTGATTGCGGCTGACGGCAAAGTGCTTGCCGATATCCAGCTCCTTGGGAAAAACGTCACCGGGCTGCCAGTGGCCGGTTAATAGCGCCCTGGCCAGTAAGCGTGCCAAGTGTTCAGCGCCACCATGGTGGGCGGGCAGGGTATCCAGCGTCATGGGATGTCTCTATGAATGACTGTAATCGCGTGAGCTTATTAAATGTCAGACATTTTAACAACCAGACGAAAGTTGGTTTTAGGGGGGCCTTTTTAAAAGGACTGTTTTTAAAGTACCGTTTTAAAAGGACGAGTCTTGGAAACTGCTTTTAACGCGCCCGTAGTGCGGCAATATCATCCTGAGTGGGTAGCGCGGCGTACGCGCCAGGCCGAGTAACGGCATGAGCCCCGCAGCGGCAGGCAGTCTCCACGGCAGCGCTTAAGAAGGCGTTATCCTCGTGCCAACCTGGGGCAATGCCGTGGCGAGAAAGCTCTGCCAGTAGGCCACCAATAAACGCATCGCCACCTGCTGTGGTGTCCACCGCTTGTACACTGGGCGGCGCAATGTGCTGTGCCATGGCAGCACTTTTAAGCACCACATCGTTAGGGCCGTCAGTAATCAAAATGACGTTGACGCCTGCGGCCAAACGCTGGTTAAGCCAGGTGTCCTGAGACTGCTCGCCGCGCAGGTAATCCAGCTCCTCAAGCGATATCTTGAGCAGCTCGGCAGTATCTAAAAGCTGCATCACCAGGCCAATATCGGCGGCGGCATCTGCCCATAAATTATGTCGCAGATTGGCGTCAACGCTCACCAGACAGCCAGACTGCTTGGCCATGTTTGCCAAGGCGAGGGTGGTTTCGGCAATGTCAGGGTCGGTTAGGCTATTGCTGCACAGATGCACGATGGCTGGCGTTTCAAATACTCCTTGGGGCAAATGGTGAATGCGATAGAGCAGGTCAGCGGCCGGTGGGCGGTAGAAGTCAAAGGTGCGTTCGCCGAGGGCATCTCGGGAGACAAACGCGAGTGCCGTACGGGCCATTTTAGTCCGCATAACGCCATCGGTATTAACACCGTGGCTATTCAGTTCCCGAATCAAAAAATGGCCGAATGTGTCATCGCCGACCATACCTAAAAAGTGACTAGGCACCCCCAGTCGAGCACAAGCGACGGCAACATTCGCGGGCGCACCGCCAGCGTAAGGAGTAAAGGTTTCCTGGCGGTCGTTAGCATCGCCTAAGCGGCTTGAAAGCATATCCACCAGCGCTTCGCCAAACGCAATAACAGAAATCATGGGTTGTCCTTGTTGTTTTTGAGGTTGCTGCCGCCCTGCGCGTTAAAACACTTCTTCGTTATGTAGCGCTTCGGCAGCGCCTAGCAGGCCTGTCCATGGGTGAGTGACGACCCAGATAGGAATATCCGCATTATAGGTGTGCATACGCCCTTTATTGATAAAGGCCGTATGTAGCTCGCTGTTGGGCAGCCAGTCCAGCAGGCGTGGAACAATACCGCCACATAGATAAACGCCCCCGCGAGCGCCCATCGTCAGTGTTGCGTCGCCACACACATCCCCCAGGATTTTTAGAAACCGCAGCAGCGTGCGGCTGGCTATTTCATCACCCTGCTGGGCAGCCTGAGTCACCTCGGCAGCAGTGGTAAATGCTGGCGCTATGCCTTCAAGGGCGCAGTCAGCCGTATACAGGTCAACAATGCCCTGGCCACACAATAGGCGCTCTACGCTGACGCGCGGGTAGTGCTTGTGTAGCTCATCCAGCAGTTCACGCTCTCGAATATCGGTGGGGGCAAACGTAACATGGCCGCCTTCGGTGGGCAGCGGAATCCATGCGTGCAGACCAGGGAAAACGCCCGCCACGCCCAGCCCCGTGCCCGGGCCAATTACCAGGCGCGCTGCATGTGCTTGAGGCGTGCCGGGCTTCACTTCCACCAGGTCGTGATCTGGCACGTGGGGGATGCCCAATGCCTGAGCGGTGAAATCATTAATAACTTTAAACAGCGAAAGGTTCAGCGTCTGCTGAACCTCGCTTTTTAAAAACTGCCAGTGGTTGTTGGTCATTTTGACCTGCTCGGCATGCACCGGGCAGGCAAACGCTAAGCAGGCCTCGGTGGGCGCGTTACTGCCGGTCGCGCCCACTTGGCTCAAATAGTCCTGGGCGGCTTCCACCACCCCCGGGTAGTCGGAGCAGGGTAGGTTGAGAATGTGTTGGGGCGTTTTCTCCCCCGGGGTGACCAACGCAAAGCGGGCGTTGGTTCCCCCGATATCGCCAATGAGAGCAGGTCGGCTCATTGGTCCTCCTGCTCTATTTTTTCCAGCTCTCGGGAAAGAACGTCAGCTTCAAAGCCGCCAAACACGCCTGCGCCTTCTTCGGCTTTAGTGGCCAAGTGGCGGAAGCCACCGAAAAGCTCGCGACCCATGCCAAAGTGGTTCTGCTCAAGATTGGCCTGCGCGCAAGGTCTGGCATCAAACGTGGCGGCATCCATCAGTACGTTAAGTTCGCCGGTTTCGGCATCCAGGCGCACAATGTCACCATCCTGCAGTTTGGATAGAGGACCACGGTCAATGGCTTCAGGCGTGACATGGATAGCGGCAGGCACTTTGCCTGAAGCGCCCGACATGCGGCCATCGGTCACCAGGGCCACTTTAAAGCCACGGTCTTGTAGCACGCCTAAAAACGGCGTGAGCTTGTGCAGTTCGGGCATGCCATTGGCTTTAGGGCCCTGGAAGCGCACCACTACGATGACATCGCGATCCAACTGACCCGATTCAAACGCCGCTTTTACCTGGTTTTGATCATCAAATAGCTGAACAGGCGCCTCAACGATGCGGTGTGCCTGCTTCACTGCGGAAATTTTAATCACGCCGCGGCCCAGATTGCCGTCGAGTACGGTAAGTCCGCCAGTTGGCGAGAAAGGATTGCTGACCGGACGGAGTACCTCTGAATCGAGGCTGGATTCAGGGCCTTCGCGCCAAGTGAGCTTGCCATCTTCAAGGAAAGGCTCTTGCGTGTAGGCGGTCATGTCCGTACCAAAAACGGTAGGAATGTCGCCATGCATAAGACCCGCTTGGAGCAATTCACGAATCAGCAGACTCATACCGCCCGCCGCCTGGAAGTGGTTAACATCCGCCTGGCCGTTGGGATAAATGCGGGTCATGCTGGGCACCACAGCGGAAAGCTCGGTGAAATCATCCCAGTTAATGGTAATGCCCGCCGCGGCTGCCATGGCCACCAGGTGCAGCGTGTGGTTGGTTGAGCCGCCGGAGGCCAGTAGGCCGACAATTGCGTTAACAATCGCTCGCTCATCAATTTGCTTATAGAACGGGCGGTAGTTGCCGCTTTGTTCGGTATTGCGAATGGCCTGTTCCGTGGCGTAGCGGGTGAGCGCTTCACGCAGTGGGGTGCCAGGGTTAACAAACGAGGCACCGGGCAGATGGAGGCCCATCATTTCCATCATTAGCTGGTTGGAATTGGCGGTACCGTAAAACGTGCAGGTGCCGGGGCTATGATAGGACTGGGATTCGGATTCCAACAGCTCGTCTCGGCCAACCTTGCCTTCAGCATAAAGCTGGCGAACGCGGGCTTTTTCGTCATTAGGAAGGCCGGTGGTCATGGGGCCACCAGGCACAAACATGGCCGGTAGATGACCAAAGCGTGCAGCGCCAATAAATAGCCCAGGCACAATTTTATCGCAGATACCCAGGTACAGCGTTGCATCAAACATGTTGTGAGAAAGTGCGACCGCCGTCGCCATGGCGATCACGTCGCGGGAGAACAGCGACAGCTCCATACCGGGCTGCCCCTGGGTCACGCCGTCGCACATGGCGGGTACGCCGCCTGCGAACTGGGCGGTTGAGCCCATGCCCCGCGCGGCTTCTTTAATAACCGCAGGGTAGTCTTCAAAAGGCCGGTGAGCGGAAAGCATATCGTTATAGGACGATACGATGCCCACGTTGGCGCTATTGGTTAACTTGAGTCGGCCCTTATCGACAGGAACATCGCAGCCGGCAAAGCCGTGCGCCAGGTTCCCGCAAGAAAGCTCGCCACGATGGACGCCTTGCTTATGTTGGTCCGCCATATGCGCTTCGTAGAGCGCACGCCGCTGCCGAGAACGTTCACGGATACGTTGAGTAACCTTGGCAACGGTAGGATTTAACGTAGCAGGTGTTGGGCTCGGCATAATGACCTCTGCATGATAGAAACGGCACGGTTTGTGTAGTTATTTTACATATTTTTATACTATTTAAAGTAAATAAATAATAAAACAGGTTATTCATTTGGTTTTATTACTATATCCAAGGTCTTGCGTCTTTTGCTTCCTTGCCTCCATGCAGCGCTAAAGCCGCTCAGAGGCTCATAGACACAAGCCTAGTATAATTCAATTGGCCCGTACCGAACGTCGACTGTCGTAGCGGATGGGGCACTCAATAGTTACTCGTTTTCAACCTCGTCCCGTTTAATGCTGAAGAACAGCGCATAAAGCGTGGGTACCGCGACCAGAGTGAGAAGCGAAGCGAATGCTAGCCCGCCCATAATAGTGACCGCCATGCTGTTGAAGAACGCATCGGTCAGCAGCGGGATCATGCCCAGAATGGTGGTGCCTGCCGCCAAAAGTACCGGGCGCAGGCGGCTAATGCTGGCCTCAAGCAGTGCCTGGAAACGTGCCGTACCCTGACGAATCTGCTCATCAATTTCATCGACCAGCACAATGGCATTTTTCATCAGCATGCCAGAAAGGCTTAACATGCCGAGCAGGGCAGTAAACGAGAAGGCCAAGCCGGTCGCCAGCAGGCCTATAACAACACCGCATACCGACATGGGGACTACCAGCCAGATAATTAACGGTTGTCTGAGTTTTCCGAAAAGCAGAATGGTCGTCAGTACCATGATTAAGAAACTGATAGGCAGCTGCTGCGCCAGTGATGCTTGAGCGTCGCCGGAGTCTTCGCGCTCGCCGCCCCATTCCAGTGTATAGCCGGGCGGTAGCGGAATGGCTTCAATCTCAGCGCGGATCTCCTCGAAGGCCTGGGCCGCCGTGTAACCTGCTCCTGGCTCGGCGCCCACGGTGAGTGTACGCACGCGGTTACGCCGCTGAATCAAGGCCTCTTCACTGCGCGCCTCAAAGGCATCCACCACCTGCGTAATGGGGATGAACTGCTCTTGCGCTTCACTCCATACCTGCCGATCAGGCAGCAGCGCCACGTCATCTCGCTCCGCTTGAGGCGCTCGAGCCACAATAGGCACCAAATGCTCGCCTTCACGATAGGTGCCCGCTTGAATGCCTGACGTGGCAAACTGAAGTGCCTGAGTAATATCATCGCGTGTGACGCCAGCAATACGCGCGCGCTCCTCATTAATCACTGGTGCGACGATCAGCTCCTGTTGGCGCCAATCGGTGCGCTCGTCAATGAGAAAGGGGTTGGCCGCCATACGTGCTTCGGCTTCAGCGGCTAACCCACGCAGCACGCTGGCGGAGGCGCCCTGAAAGCGTGCCTCTATATCAGCGCCGTCGCCGGGCCCAAACTGCAGGCGCTGGGTACGTATTTGGGCATTAGGGAAGTGTTCATTTAAAGCGCGGTAAAACTGTCGGTCCAGCGCGGGGATAGCGTCGAGCTCTGCCGTACGCACGATGAATTGTGCGTAAGCGGTATTGGGCTGCTCGGGTGAGTAGGTCAGCATAAAGCGTGTTGCCCCACTGCCCACAAAACTTGCCACCGATACCACATCGTCCTGTTCGAGAAGGTAAGCTTCTATCTCTTCGACATCGCGTAGCGTGGCGCGAATGTCGGTGCCTTGAGGCAGCTCGTAGTTGATAAAGAATATAGGTGTATTTGAATCAGGGAAGAAGGATTGGGGCACTAGCGTAAAAGCCCACATGCAGGCTCCAGTAATCACCACCAGCGCCGCGACGGTAATAATGCGCAGCTTAAGCGCCATCAAGAGCACCTTGCGGTAGCTGCGATACATCAGGCCGCCGTATAAATCCTCTTCGTCATCCTGATTATTCTCTTCTTCATCCTCTTCACCTTTCTTGCGCAGCAGGTAGAAGCCGAACAGCGGGGTAACGATGAGGGCCAGCAGCCAGCTCAACATTAACGACACCAGAATGACGATAAACAGCGAGAACATGAACTCACCGGTTACATCATCGGAAAGGCCAATGCCTGCAAACGCCATAATGCCGATAATAGTGGCACCTAATAGCGGTATCTGAGTGCGTTGTGCGGATGCGCTGGCCGCCTTCTTGGCCTTCATACCGCGCTTTATATTGGTGACCATGCCTTCTGCCACCACGATGGAGTTATCCACCAGCATGCCCATGGCGATAATCAGCGCGCCGAGTGAAATGCGCTCCATCTCGATATTGAAAATGGCCATAAACATCAGCGTGCCGAGTACGGTCAGCAGCAACGTGCTGCCGACGACCACGCCAATCCGCCAGCCCATGACCAGGCACAGTACGCCGATAACGATACTCACCGACATCAGCAAATTAATCAGAAAGTCATTGATGGCGTCGTTAACGACATCGTGCTGTTCATAAAGCGGGTGAAGTTCAACACCGAGCGGAATACGGCTTTGCAGCTGCTCCATACGCGCTTCAACAGCGTCACCGACCTCAATGATATTCTCGGTTTCGATGCCCGAGATACCCAGCGTAAACGCGGTTTGACCGTTATAACGGATGACCTGGTCGGGGATTTCAGTGGGCTGTCGATAAATCGTTGCGATATCGGCCAGCGCTACCTGGTCGGTTGTGCCTGGCGCACCAATGCGGATCGATTCCAGTAGCGCGGTACTGTCGATGTTCGAGCGCGCGACAAGGCGTACCTGTCGATCACCCACCCGCAGTACTCCGGCGTCTTCGACGGCGTTTTCGGTTTGAATGGTATTGATTACCTGCTCGATGGGAATGCCGAGCGTGGTTAGCCGCTCATTGGAAATATCGAGATAAATCGTCTCTTCGCGTTCGCCTGCGCTAGTGACGCGGGCAACACCCGGTACCGCCAGTAGTTCGCGCTGAAGAAAAGTTGAAATATCGCGAATCTCACGGGTAGAAAAACCGTCGGCGGTGACGGCATAAAACAGCCCATATACTTCACCGAAGTCGTCGTTGACCTGAGAAGGTTGGGCGCCTTGCGGCAGGTCGGCTTGGGTATCATTAACCTTGCGGCGCAACTCATCCCAGATTTGTGGCAGTTCGTCACTACCATAAGTAGAGCGTACTTCTACCTGGATTTCTGAGCGGTTGGGCACCGATTTGGAATCAAGCACGTCTATTTGCGGCATTTCCTGAATGGCGCGTTCCAAGCGCTCGGTAACCTCTTCCTCAACCTCTTCAGCAGTGGCGCCAGGGTAGGGAGTGTTGATGATCGCGTAGGGAATGGTGAACGATGGATCCTCCAACTTGCCCACCGCATTAAACCCCCAAATACCCCCAAACAGACAAAGTACAACAATCAGCCAGGTGTTGATGGGCCGCTCGATTGAAAGCTTCGCAATATTCATGACCACGCCCCTTATAGCGATGCTTCAAGCGGTTTGACCTGCATGCCATCACGTAGCAAATGAACACCCGCTGCAACGATAGACGCACCGTCTTCAAGGCCCGCTGTAATAATCACCTGGTCACCGACGATGTCGCCGGGGGTAACGCGTTGCGGCGATACCGTGCCTTCATCGCCGTCGTAAATCCACACCTGAAATTCGCCTTGTTCATCGTTGTCCAAGGCGCTGCTGGGCACCATGATCAGCGGTGTCTCAAGGGTGTTTTTAAACGCGATAAAAACGCTGGCGGTCGTGCCGGGGAGGGCGATCAACGGGACGTCCGGGGTTGGGGCATACTCTACTTCATAGGTCTGGGCGATTTCGTCAGGTTCGGTGGCATGTTCCCGATACTCAAGCGAGAAGCGCTGCCCCGGTAGGGTGGCAATCTCGGCCTCGACCTTAAAGTGATGGTCTCTTTCAAGGTGCTGCATTAACGCTTGGGGCACGTTAAAGCGTACCCGCAGCTCGGAGATATCCTGAATGCGCACCACCTCTGTATTGGGTGGGACCGTTGTATGATTCTCGACTAAACGCCGGGATACGAGCGCATCGAACGGCGCATTAAGGGTGGTGTAGGCAAGTTCCTGACGCGCGCTCTCAAGCTGGGTTTCGGCAAGCTCGGCCTCCGTTTGGGCGCTATCCAATGCGGATTGGGAAACGGCGTCATGGGCCCGCAGGTTGCGCTGTCTTACCAGGTGGCGGCGAGCTTGCTCGTACTCGGCTTCGGCGCTGCGAACCTGTAAGGCATAGTCGGTCTGGTCGAGCCGGGCGATTAACTCGCCGCGTGGAATCGTTGCACCTTGAACGGCGGGAAGCGCCTCAATGCGCCCGCCTACCTGAAAGGCCAGGTTCACCGTGCTCAGTGCATCCACGCGGCCTACAAATCGGCGGCTTGGGTAGACCTCTTGCTGGCTTGTTTCATAGAGCTTCACAACTTGGGTCGGGTTAGGTTGCGTTTCATCATCGTTGCCACAACCCACGGTTAATAAGGGGGTGAGCACCAACAAAATCCATAAAAAGCCCGGCCTCATTAGCTGCCTCCATGCAAGCGGTCAAATCCATTTTTAACTAACGTATTATTATCACTAGGGTATCTTTATAACCAGGGTGTCGTTATGCAAGCTAGCAACTATAGTCGTTAGAATCATAGTCGTTAGAACCATCGTCGTTAGAGCCATAGCTGTTAGAACTATAGTAGTTAGCAGGGAGTGCGACGAACGGTTGTTTAATTTTATCCTGAGATAATTATTTGAGTGGATGAATAGCTCAACGGTGGCAAACACTGTAGAAGAATGCAAAGGAGTGCAGATGTACAAGGGGAACGTCAAACGCCGTTGGTTAGGGGTGGCGCTTGTCGCTTTATTAAGTGGCTGTACGGTAGGGCCTGATTATCAGCGTCCTGAAATAGCGCTACCGGATACCTGGCCTGAGCGTATTACGCTCAGCCAGGCAGAGCGCAGCGAATGGCGCGATTGGTGGAAGCAGTTCAATGATCCCGCCTTAAATACGCTGGTTGCCCGTGCCACGCAGGATAATCTCGAATTGGCCGTTCAACTGGGCCGTATTCAAGAGGCCCGAGCACAGTTGGGGTTGGCCGATGCCGAGCTATTCCCAAGCGTTGGTTACCAAGCTGAAGCTAACCGCGAACGCATGCCTGGGGCTTCCATACCCATCGATATTGAGCCGGTGCAAGACTTGCTCACCTCGACCAGCAATCAATACTCTCTCGCGGGTAGCCTTGAGTATGAATTTGACCTTTGGGGACGGTTGGCGCGCCAACGCGAGGCCGCCATCGCCATGTTTGAAGAGAGTCAGTTTGCCCACGATGCCGCTGAAATTGGCGTCATTGCGGATGTTGTCACTACCTATTTCGATCTTAAAAGCGCTCAGTACCAGCAGGCGATACTTGAAGAGACGCAGGCCGCTTACGAAGAGACGTACCGGCTGCAACAACTGCGGTTCGAGTTGGGTGAAAGCAGTGAACTTGAGGTGCGCCAGGCTGAAGCTGAGTGGCAGGGCGCGCGTACTGAACTCCCGCAGGTTACTCAGCGGGTAGAGACGCTGAGAGGCGCCTTGGCCGTGCTGGCGGGGATGTCACCGCGTGAACTAATGGGCGAGCTTGATTTTGGCGATACGCATCTACGCGAAATTGCTGAGCCTGCGCGTATTCCGCATTTACTCCCTTCAGAACTGCTTCAGCGGCGGCCAGACCTGCGGGCAGCGGAGGCTGAGCTGATCGCCGCTAACGCCCAGGTTGGTGTGGCCGAAGCCGGCCGTTTGCCATCGCTGAACCTCAATGCTTCCCTGGCAAGCGTGGCGGCCAATACCAGCGACCTGTTTACCGATAATGCACACTCTTGGGGGCTTGGTGCATCAATTGTTGGGCCGCTTCTGGATTTCGGGCGCAGCCGAGCCAATGTGGAAAGCGCGGAAGCGCTGGTCGAACAAGCCGATGCGCAGTATCGACTAACCGTGTTGACCGCCTTCAACGAAGTACGCGATGCGCTGTATAACTACGATATCAGCCAGCAGCGCGTCGAGGCAGTCAATGACCAGCTTGAGGCGGTAGAGCGGGCGCAGGAGCTTGCGGTGCTGATGCATGAGCAAGGGCAAGTCAGCATGCTGGAAAGGCTCGACGCTGATCGCTCGCTGCTTTCAGCCGAGCTTGACCGTGCGGATGTGCAGCGCGAACGGTTGGCGGCGGCAGCGACGTTATTTAAAGCCCTGGGCGGCGGGTGGCAGGCCAATCCTCCGGCAACACTGCAATAGCACCAGCGTAACGGCTAAAAAGCCAGGTGCGCGGCGATGAAAGAGCAACGTTAAAGCCCCAACGTTTGTTACTATTTGAGGCTTAACTGTCTGTTTTCTTTTACGCTACCGGAGCTCGCTATGCATTCCCTTATTGCCCAGATACAACCTGTTGATTACGCTGCTGGTGATAGGGCAAGGGCGTATCTGGACACGCTGACCAAGCCGCCTGGAAGCCTTGGGATGCTAGAGCAGTTGGCGATTCAGCTTAGCGAAATTAGCGGTGAACGTGCGCCTACTCTTACGCCGCCTGGGGTCGTGGTGTTTGCCGCGGACCATGGCGTTGCCGCCGAAGGCGTTTCTGCCTTTCCCCAAGCGGTTACGGCACAGATGGTCGCCAACTTCGCCAGCGGAGGTGCGGCAATCAACGTGTTTGCCCGGCAGGTGAACGCCAGGCTGGAAATCGTCGATGTGGGTGTCGTAGGCGATATTGATATGCCGGGCGTGGTCGTCAATAAGATACGTCGCGCCTCGGGAAATATTGCTATTGAAAATGCCATGCTCCCCGAGCAAGCCCAGGCGGCAATTGAAGCAGGCATTAATGCCGTGACGCGCGCTCACCAGGCGGGTTGCCGTAGTGTGATAGTAGGCGAGATGGGCATTGCCAACACCACCGCGAGTAGCGCCATGCTAGCGGCCTTGACCGGTACGCCGGTGGCTCAGGTGGTGGGCGCAGGCACAGGGCTTAATAGCCATCAGCAAACCCATAAGGTGAATGTTATTGAACGGGCGCTTGCGGCGCGGCATTTTGAGGCGAATCAACCGTTAAGCGTGCTGGCCGCCTTGGGTGGGCTTGAAATAGCCGCGATGACCGGCGCCTATTTGGCTGCAGCCGCTTATCGCCTGCCCGTCATTGTCGATGGTTTTATTGCTAGCGTGGCCGCACTGACTGCCTGCCGAATTTGCCCCGCTGTAAGCGGCTATCTTGTATTCGGTCATCGCTCTGAAGAGCCAGGCCACGGGGTAGCGCTGGAAGCGCTTGAGGCAACACCGTTACTCGCGCTGGGCATGCGCTTGGGGGAAGGCAGCGGTGCCGCGCTGGCTTTCCCTTTGCTCCAGGCGGCTACCGCCATGATGGCTGAAATGGCGACGTTTACCTCCGCCGGTATCGCGGACAAAACAGCGTGACCCTGCTACTGCTTATTACACTCGCTATCGGATTGGATTTACTACTAGGCGACCCTCGCTCGTTGCCGCACCCGGTCGTTTTCATTGGCCGCATGATCAGCTTTTTAGAAAAGTGCTGGAATCGAGGCACTGATTCACAGCGAAAGCGCCGAGGATTTCTACTCACCGCAACCGTCGTCATTGCCGTATGGGGTGTTAGCTGGTCAGTGCTTGCGCTGTTAACGGCGATTAACGTTTGGCTTGGGTTAGTTGCAGAGCTCTGGCTGCTGGCTACAACGCTTGCCATTAAAGGGTTGGCGGATGCAGGCCGAGCCGTCGCGGTACCGCTGGCTAACGGCGATTTGCCGGGCGCACGCCAAGCGCTTTCCATGATTGTAGGGCGCGATACGGCAGCGCTCGATGAGGCTGAAATCACTCGGGCGACGGTGGAAACCGTGGCTGAAAATACCGTGGATGGTATTACCGCACCGCTGTTTTTTGCCGTGATAGGTGGGGCGCCGTTAGCTCTGGCGTATAAGGCGATTAATACGCTGGACTCCATGGTCGGGTACCGTAACGAGCGCTTTGAGAATTTTGGCTTTGCCTCGGCCAAACTGGACGATATAGCCAACTGGTTGCCTGCCCGAATCACCGCGTGTTGCCTTTGGTTAGGCGGCATTTTATTGGCCTTGGTGGCCAATAAGCCGCTACGCTGGCGAGGCGCGCTACGTGCCACTTTCCAAGAGGCCCCGCGTCACCCAAGCCCCAATGCCGGTTGGCCAGAGGCCATGGTTGCCAGGCTATTGGGTGTGCAGCTGGGTGGGCTTAATACCTATCAAGGGGCTGTTTCTCGGCGCGCAACGCTTGGCGAGCCACTGGCGCCACTAAACGTGACGCACATTGGGGCGACCATTCAACTAATGCATGTAGGGTGGCTGCTGTTTATGGGGCTGATGGGGTTGCTATGGGTGGGGGTAAGGTGAGCTATAAAGCAGAGCAGTGCGCCTCTCACTGGCCAAGCCATGGTGGCCAGCCAGCCGCACTTTTAAAGCGCTTTGGGCTACCCGATGCGCATCCGATAGAAGACTTTAGCGCCAACCTTAATCCGCTTGGCCCGCCTGAGTGGGTGGCAAACGCGCTCACTACGTCGATTGCGTCGCTTGCCCATTACCCGGCACCTGATTATCGCGTGGCTCGGGAAGCGATAGCCGCCTACCACGGCGTTACGCCCGAGCAGGTACTGCTGACCAACGGGGGCGCCGAGGCGATTTTTTTAGCGGCAGCCCGGTATGCGGGCAAGCGCGCCGCCATCGTGACGCCTGGCTTTGGAGAGTATGCGCGCGCCTGCCGCGCACATCGTTTGCCAATTACTTATGTTGCGTTATCCGCTCCAACGTTTGAGCTTGATCTCGACGCGTTAATGGCATCACTAAAAGGCATCAGCGTACTGCTTTTATGCCGCCCCAATAACCCTACCGCTACGTTGATTCCACTGAGTATCATGCAGGCGTTATTGGCCCGCACGGCAGCGATAGGTTGCGATGTGGTGGTTGATGAAGCGTTTGTCGATATGACCGTGCAGGTGGGGGAAAGAGCGTCGTTAACGCCCCTGTTGACCGAGTATCCGCATCTACTACTGCTACGCTCGATGACCAAGTTTTATACGTTGCCGGGGTTACGCGTAGGCTACGTGCTGGCGTCTTCGGTGGCCATCCAAACGCTGGCGGTGCATCAACCTCCCTGGAGCGTAAATCAGATGGCGGCTGCGTTGGTGGCGCCGCTTCTTCGGGATGCGGTGTTTGCTGAGCAAACTCGCAGCTGGCTAAGCCAGCAGCATCCGCTGATGGAGGCATCTCTGCCTACAAAAGGGCTTGATGTCGTCACCAGCACGACGAATTTTTTTCTGGTAAGGCCTAATAACACTTTGCGTGAAAGGGGGCTTACCAGTAACGTACTTTTTGAGCATCTGTTGCGAAACGGCATACTGGTTCGTCATACGCATAACTTTGCAGGTCTGGACGGCGATTGGGTGCGCATTGCCCTGCGTGGCGCAACAGCGAACCAACGATTACTAAAGGTACTGAATGATTGTCTTTGTTAGTGGCGGCGCTCGCTCGGGGAAAAGCGCAGTGGCCGAGCAACTGGTAATAAAAGCCGCCAAGGGGAGCAGTTGCTACTACATTGCTACTGCGGAGGTTTATGACGCAGAGATGGCGGCGCGAGTGGCACGCCATCAAAGTACACGGGATACGCGTTGGATCACGATAGAGGCGCCCATTGCCATTGACCAGGCGATCGCACAAGTGCCCGATGGCGCCGCTGTATTGTTGGACTGCCTGACACTCTGGGCCAGTCAGGTGCGTTACGCGGGTGGTTTAACTGACTCCCAAGGCAAGGCGCTGTTAGCTAAGAGCGTACAAGATGCGCGCTCGCGAGGCATTCACCTGGTGCTGGTGTCCAACGACCTCAATGAGGATCTGCCTTCACCTGATAAAGAGCTCTGGAGTTTCCTGACGTTTTTACAGGCACTGCATTGCTGGCTGGCGGCTGAGGCAAACTCGGTGCTTGAAGTGGTGGCTGGGCATGCCATTGAGTGGAAACCCAAGAGTGAGCCTTCATGAAAAATGCTTTTTATGGTGGTGCGCTTGCCCTGCAGTTTTTAACCCGCTTACCGGTACCGATTGCTTGCCCTTGGACACCTAAAACCCGCCGCTGGGCTATCCGTGTCTATCCCCTGGTGGGGCTATTGTTGGGTAGTTTGTTAGCGCTGCTGGCGCTGTTGCTTCAAAACGCGCCCACGCCAATTGCCGCACTTGCGCTGCTCAGCCTATGGGTGGGCTTGAGCGGTGGCTTGCACCTGGATGGGGTAATGGATTTAGCCGATGCACTGGGCAGCAATCAGCCGCTGGCGCGCCGCTGGGAAATCATGAAAGACCCCCAAATTGGCAGTTTCGGCATCCTGGCGCTGCTTTTTTTGCTTGCCTGGAAAGGCGTCCTGCTTTGGGCATTGCTGCAATACGGTGCTCCGCTCTGGTGGTTGGTGGTACTCCCCGCGCTGGGGCGGTGGGGCGGTGCAATGCTACTGGTACTCACGCCATGTGCTCAACAAACAGGGCTGGCCTGGGCCTGGAAACAGTCGCTTGGCCTGCGTGATGTACTGCTGGCGCTGGTACCTTTGCTGCTGCTCGCGCTTTTTTGGCCGGGCATTATGGCAATGTGTCTTGCGACGGGCTTATTTGTAGTCGCCAGCCGATGGGTGCTGATGACACTGTTCCAGGGTATTAATGGTGATATGGTGGGTGCGACGATAGAAGGGGGTGAGTTGTGGCTGATGGGGTTAATGTTGAGCTGGTGGTGGTACGCCATGGCATCACCGCCTGGAATGTAGAGCGCCGCTATCAGGGGCAGCGCGATATTCCGTTGTTATTTCCTGATGCTGAAGAGGGGCTTTTAGCACTTCGCGAAGCGCTAGCAAGCGAGCGTTTTGACGCGATCTATTCAAGTGACCTTCACCGCTGCCAACAAACGCTTGAATGGATTCAAGCGGCCAAGCCGGGGGTGCCGCTACGTTTGGAATCTCGCCTACAAGAACTCAATTTTGGCGATTATGAAGGCAAGGTTTACGATGAACTTAAGGACTTGCCGCATTATCGAGCCTGGGTGGATAGTGTCGGCGAGCTACAAATTCCCGGTGGCGAGTCCGCGGCTCAGTTACGTGAGCGCTTGGCGCTTTGGCTTGCCGATGTAGCGAAAGATGCCTTGGCGCATGGGTATCACAAGATTCTGGTCGTGACGCATGGCGGCGTTATCCGCGAGCTTCGTCGCCGCTTTGAAACGATTGAGTTTTGGGATGGCGCGGTGACTCAGGCCCAGGGAAGACGCTGGCAATTGACGTATCACCCCGGCGATTGTGGAAAAGGAGAGTGGCTATGCAACTGTTCATCGGCGGTGCCTGTGCCGGTAAGCGAAGCCTTGTAAAAACACGTTTTCCAAGTGCTGTCTGGTGGCGGTTAGCGCCTGGGCAGCGCTTACGTGAGTGCGCCGGGATAATGTTGCCCAGCACACCATTAATACTGCATGGCGTACTGGAGTGGCTCTCAGCCTCCATGGACTCAGATGCAGGAAGCGATGGCTGGCGGTCACAATGGTGCGATGATTTAAACGAGCTTCTGCAATCTGCCAAGGCGCAGCAAACAGCGCTGGTTATTATCGCCAGCGATATCGGCCGAGGCATAGTGCCCATTGAGCGCCATCAACGCCGCCTGCGTGATTTAAACGGCTGGTTTAGCCAAGACGTTGCGGAACGTGCTGAGCACGTTTGGTATGTGCGCCATGGGTTGGTGCAGGGATTACCTAATTAAGTAGCGGCACGTTTTTCTTTAGTACGTCAGTTTTATCCTGCTTTTGTAAGAGATCTCTTACTTTTTTGTAGGATATTGTCGCTTTTCGCGCTTAAAGGTTTGTTCTTCAGTGAGTTACCGCTATTCTGGACGTTTGTCTTTTTATTACGTTCCAGGGAGTGGCACGATGGCTAACGGTAAGGGCCTACAATTCACCCTGACGCTGCCCGGCGTTGATGATATCGCGGTGATCGACTTTACCCACCGCGAAGCGCTCTCCCAGCCTTTTGAACTGGTGCTCAACCTGGCCAGCCGCGACGGCCGGCTGGATGCCGCCGAGCTGCTGGACCGCGAAGCCACCCTGACCGTTTGGCAGGATGGTGAAGCGTTGCGTCATGTGCACGGTATCGTTAGCGAGTTTGGTCGCGGCGACCGCGGCCATCGGCGCACTTTTTACTCCCTGGTGCTGCGCCCGGCGCTTTGGCGGCTTTCGTTGCGCCATAACTCGCGTGTCTTCCAGAAAGTCGACCCGCTAACCATCATCAATACCCTGTGTGATGAGCGCGGCATTACCGATGTGGCCTTCGCCGTCACCCGCGAGCTGCCCGAGCGCGAATACTGCGTGCAGTACCGCGAGACTGACCTGGCATTTATCGAACGCCTCGCCGCCGAAGAAGGGCTGTTCTACTTCCACGAATTTGAAGAGAGCGCCCACCGGCTGGTATTCGCCGATGACCCTCAAGTGCTGGCGAATGTAGGCGAGCGCACTTACCACAGCCGCGCCGGCGGCACCGCGCCCACCCGCCATGTGCGCAAGCTCAGCCACACCGCCCGTGTGGCAGCGGCCACTGCCACCCTGAAAGACTACAGCTTCAAGAACCCGGCCTACGCCCAACTGCACGAACACCTGGGCCGCGACGTGGAAACCCACGGCCAGCAGATGGATTACGAGCACTTCGATTACCCCGGCCGCTACAAGCAGGACGCCTCCGGCCAGCCGTTTACCCGCATCCGCCTGGAAGAGCTGCGCCGCGAAGCGATCACCGCGAATGCTGAAAGCGACCTGCCCGAACTTGCCCCCGGCGTGCGCTTCAGCCTGACCGACCACGACACGCAAAGCCTCAACCGCGACTGGCAGGTGGTGGCCGTACACCATACAGGCGAGCAGCCCCAGACGCTGGAAGAAGACAGCATCAGCAGTAGCGAATCGGGCGGAATGACACGCTATTTCAACCAGGTCACCCTCATACCCGGCGACGCCCCCTGGCGCGCCACGCCCAACCCCAAACCGCGCGTGGATGGCCCCCAGGTCGCGTTTGTGGTCGGCCCGGAAGGCGAGGAGATCTACTGCGATGAACACGGTCGCGTAAAAGTACAGTTCCCCTGGGACCGCTACGCCGAACCCAATGAAACCGCCAGCTGCTGGGTGCGCGTAGCCCAGGGCTGGGCAGGCGGCGGCTACGGCAGTATTGCGATTCCACGCATCGGCCACGAGGTGATCGTTTCTTTCCTCGAAGGCGACCCGGACCAGCCGCTGGTCACCGGGCGTACCTACCACGCCGTCAACATCCCGCCGTACCCGCTACCCGAACACAAGACCCGCACCGTGCTGCGCACCCAGAGCCATAAAGCCGAGGGCTTCAACGAACTGCGTTTTGAGGACGAAGCCGGTGAAGAGCAGATCTGGCTGCACGCCCAGAAAGACCTAGAGCTATTAACGCTCAACGACCGCATTGAAGAAATTCGCAACGACAGCTTTCTCAAGGTGCACAATGACCGTATCAGCGAGATCGATGTTGATGACCACCACACGGTGCATGGTAACCGCTTCGAACACGCCGAAGGCCAACAGCACCTGACCGTGCAAGGCACCCTGCATATCAACGCTGGCCAGGCCTGGCTGAGTGAAAGCGGCCGCGAACTCCACATCAAGGCCGGCCACAAGGTGGTGCTGGAAGCGGGCAGCGAATTGACCCTCAACGCAGGGGGAAGCTTCCTAAAACTGGATGACGGCGGCATTACCATTTCAGGCCCCAACGTCAAGGTAAATGCCGGCGGCAGCCCAAGCAATGGCACCGGCCAGGCCGCCGAAGGCCCACTGCTGCCAGGGCGGGCGCTGGCGGAGGTGCATGAGGATGTCACCCTGGGGCCTGTTTTTGGTAAACGGCTTGAGCAAGCGATGGCTGATGATATCCCTTTGGTTGAACTGTGCCAGTTACAGCGTGATGGAAGCTGCCCGCTTGCTGATTGCCCCTGCAGGAATAATGTGGCGTGATGAAAGTCATTCAAGCAAGCACGTTAAAGCAACTGCTGAATCAGAATAACGGACTGCAGCATTGGCTGGTGCTGGAAGAGAACGGAAAAACGTTATCGTCTCTTTATCGGCAACTGCAAAATGCCGATTTTGATTTGTTGTTTCTCCAGACC
This sequence comes from Halomonas sp. AOP30-A1-24, assembly GCF_052378165.1. Taxonomy (NCBI): domain Bacteria; kingdom Pseudomonadati; phylum Pseudomonadota; class Gammaproteobacteria; order Oceanospirillales; family Halomonadaceae; genus Halomonas; species Halomonas sp. AOP30-A1-24. The sequence goes on along the minus strand of NZ_JBQSXL010000028.1, from coordinate 67 downwards.
CGCTATAAAAATTTTTTGAAGCGTAGTCCTATTATGATGCCTTTGAACCAAGCCACTGGTGCCATTT
>NZ_JBQSXL010000027.1:0-52422 GCF_052378165.1 Halomonas sp. AOP30-A1-24 | reverse complement strand
TACTTAAAGGCTCTTTGGCTCGTGCTTAAGAAGCGGTGTCTATTTACGACTACATGCGCGAGCAGCGCCAGCTTTCGAAAGAGCGCGGTGTTGGTGGACGGCAGCGCCAACGGTCGGCTTGTCTGGACGGATGCTAACAGCAAAACTCTGAAAGCCATTCAAGACGTGCGGTTATCTGTTATTTAGCCAAGGCGTTTTCAACTTGTCCAAGTTTAATGTTCGACGCTGCTGAAACTAATCTTTTCCTCTATCAAGTCCTCGGCCTAGCTCATGAGCCGAATATAAACCATAATCGGCTCATAATATGATCTGAATAGGCGGGGCAATCGGCTCATGTATATTTGGGAACAGCATAATTGGCCGCACTTTGAGTGGGTTGAGTCCGTTCTTCGGCCTACGTTGGACGCCGTACGGCTACTGCAGGGCCGTGTGCTGGGTAAAACCGAGGCGGCCCACGGTCAGGCTGATCTGGATGTGGAGATGGACGCACTGATCCAGAATGCTATTCGTACCAGCGAAATCGAAGGTGAGCGCCTGGACGTTGGCTCTGTGAGGTCTTCCGTTGCACGCCAGTTGGGTTTAGAGCAGGCCGGTATCTCTGCCAGAACAACACCTGAATCCGAGGCGCTGGTCGAGCTATTGCTGCAATCCACGCATCAGTTGGATGTGCCGCTTTCCCGCGAAGAGTTGTGCCTCTGGCAATCCATGCTTTTTGTGCAAGGCCCCGGCGTGCTTGGTAATGTACGTGTAGGCGAGCTGCGTGGCGACCACTCTATGCAAGTGGTGTCGGGGCGGCTTAATCGGCCTACCGTTCATTTTGAAGCACCGCCCCGTGGGCAGTTGGAGGCTGAGCTGGATGCATTTATTACTTGGTTCAACCAGCCACCACCGGGACTTGATGGGCTGGTTCGCGCTGGCATAACCCATCTATGGTTGATTACCTTACACCCCTTTGATGATGGTAATGGTCGCGTTACCCGCGCGGTAACAGATCGTGCGCTGGCACAAGCAGAGCAACAATCCGTTCGCTTCTATTCTTTGAGCGCAGCCATCATGGCGCGCCGCAATGCTTACTACGAGCAACTTGAAAGCGCTCAGAAAGGCAGTCTCGATATTACGCCGTGGTTGTTGTGGTTTCTGGATACGCTGAAAGAGGCACTTGAACAGGCGCTGCTAAGAATCGACCGTGTGTTAATGAAAGCCACCTTCTGGCAGCGCCATGCGAGCACCGTGCTGAACGAACGGCAAATCAAGGTGCTGAATCGCTTATTGGATACAACAGGGGAGGAGTTTGAGCAGGGTATCAATGCTCGTAAGTACCAATCGTTGGCCAGGGTAAGTAAAGCCACCGCAACGCGGGATTTGGCAGAGCTGCTGGAAAAAGGCTGCCTTTTCAAACTACCCGGCGGCGGTCGCAGCACGCGCTATACGGTGTTACTTGAGCGAACAGTGGACGGCTCCTTGTAGTGGCGATCTTTGCCATTTAAGACTTGATTGCCACTGAAGTGGAAAGTACGCAGGTCGCTATGCCATGGGATGTGCATAAGGTATTTGTTGCTGAGGTTTATAAAACTCCTGATAAAGTCACTATGAGTGACTTTTTTTGGTATTTATTAAACCCTGGTCATTGTGCTGGTTTATGGAAAGTGTATTTTAGTCACCATGAGTGATCAAAATGATGGAAAGTTAAACCGCCTGCTGGCTGGGCTAAGCGATACTGGCGTGGTTTCCAGTCGGTGGTTAAGAGCGCATGGCTATTACAGTAGCTTGTTGGCCCGTTATGTCGGCAGCGGTTGGCTGGTCTCCCCGGCGCGTGGTGTGTACATGCGCAAAGGAGGTTCCCTCCATTGGGAAGGGGTAGTACGAGCGTTACAACAGATGGAAGGTCTGTCGCTGCATATAGGTGGGCGCTTTGCCTTGGCCTGGCTTGGGCATGAGCATTACTTGCGCTTGGGCGAAGCTGAAGTGGTCACGCTCTATGGGCCAGATCGTATGCCAGGGTGGGTACACAAGCTGCCGTTGGTAGAGCGCATTGAATACTGCGGCAAAGGGCCTTTCGATCTGCCTGAGATTCCATTCACTGGTGAAACGACGGGTCAGGCATTGCTGGACCAAGGGTTGGAGCAAAGAGAAGCATTACCCAGCGGGATGCTGATGTTTTCGACCCCGGAACGCGCCATGCTGGAGTTATGTGATGAGGCGTCTGATGCTGGGAGGGTCTACGAAGTGGACGCTTTAATGCAGGCCATGGCCACCCTACGCCCTCGGCGGCTTGAAATGCTGCTGCGCCATTGTCACAGCATCAAGGCCAAGCGTCTGTTTCTCGCGCTGGCCGAGCGTCATGGGCACGCCTGGTTTTCGCACCTATCGATTGAGGGTGTGGATCTTGGTCGTGGTAAGCGTTCGCTGGTTCCTGGCGGCCGCCTGCATCCCACGTATCACATCGTCCTGCCGGGAGACCTTGATGAGCAGTTGGGATAAACGCTACAGCGACCGTGTGCAATTGCTGGTAGATATCCTGCCGGTGCTGGCAAAGGAAACTCGGTTTGCACTAAAGGGCGGTACCGCCATCAACTTGTTTGAGCATGATCTCCCCAGGCTGTCAGTGGACATCGACTTGACCTGGCTGCCTGTGCAGAATTTTGAGACAGGCGTGGCGGACATTGCTGCGGCACTAGAGCAGTTGGCGGAGACCTTGCGTGCACGCCCTTTGCAATTACAGGTACAGACATCGGGTGGCGCGAACACAGGGGGAATCACACGATTAATTTGCAGCCGTGGCCGGGCGCGTGTGCAGATTGAAACAACCCCAGTGATGCGTGGCACAGTACACTCGGTGCGAACGATGGTGGTCCAACCGGCAGTCGAACAGGCCTTCGGCTTTGCAACAACACAGGTGCTCGATTTTGCCGATCTCTACGCTGGAAAATTGGCGGCGGCCTTGTCTCGTCAACATCCCAGGGATCTGTTCGACATTGGCTTGTTACTGGAAGATGAACGGGCCGATGCGACATTATGGCGAACCTTTCTGGTGTATCTAACGTGTAGCCCTAAACCGGCTTGGGAACTCTTGGCTCCCCGGGAACCAGTGGATTTTGAGACGATCTTTGATGCCCATTTCAAGGGAATGACCGCCAAGCCGGTGACGGCGGCGCAACTGCTGGAGAACAGAGCACAGTTACTGCTATGGATATCCAAAAAGCTGGATAAGCCGTCATGTGACTTTCTATGGTCCGTTGAAAATGAGCAGCCTGATTTTGAATTGATCCATTTAGAAGGCGCAGCAGCATTGCCAGGGGTAGTCCGAAAGCTGCAAAACCTTACCCGTCGCTCGAAAGCCAAGCGTCAGGCGGATCGCCATGAACTTGAGCAGACCCTGGCACGGATAGTATCTGATGTGTGAAGAGACGCGCTCCGCCCAACCCGCTATGTGCTTTACTATCTACACCTGTTATTCACGGAGGAATCAGCCATGGCCATAGGCGGCTTGATTGGATTACTGGATGACATTGCCGCATTGGCAAAGTTGTCCGCAGCATCATTGGACGATGTGAGTGCCGCCGCTGGGCGGGCGACGGCGAAGGCGGCCGGGGTCGTGGTGGATGATACGGCGGTAACGCCGCAGTATTTGCAAGGAGTGGCCGCGGAGCGTGAACTGGCAATTGTGAAGAAGATCGCGCTGGGTTCGATCCGCAACAAGTTGATTTTTATCCTGCCGGTGGCGCTGCTGTTGAATCACTTTTTGCCCGCGCTATTGCCGATCATCCTGATGGTGGGCGGCACCTACCTGGCCTTTGAGGGCGCTGAGAAGGTCTGGCACAAGCTTTCCGGCAAGCATGATGACGAGAAGCCTGCGGTAGAGAAGGGGCCGGAAGCTGAGAAAAAGATCGTGAGTGGTGCCGTTCGCACCGACCTGATTCTTTCCGCTGAAATCATGGTGATTGCGCTTTCTACTGTTTCCCATCAAGGGTTCTGGTCTCAGCTGGCGAGCCTGGTGGTGGTCGCGTTTGTCATCACTGTTCTGGTGTATGGCGTGGTGGCGATGTTGGTCAGGATGGATGATTTCGGGCTGAAGCTCGCCCAGCGGGACAGTTCGGGTATGCAGAAACTGGGCCGTGGGCTGGTAACGGCCATGCCCAAGGTGCTAGCGACCATCGCCGTGGTGGGTACCATCGCCATGCTCTGGGTGGGAGGACATATCCTGATGGTCAATCTAGGTGCCGATGGAACGGGTTGGTTCAATTCCCCCTATGCGTGGGTTCACCACATTGAGCATGGCATTAGCGGGGCAACCGGTGCCTTGGGCGGCCTGCTGGGCTGGAGCTTCAATACGCTGTGCTCAGCGGTGATTGGCTTTTTGGTGGGTTCGGTGGTGGTGGGTGTGCTGCACCTCGTTCCCTTCAAGAAGGCGCATTCGGCATAGGTGGGCCGCGACGGGCGTACCAGAGAACCAAGAGTTTAGTTATAAACGCTTTCACAGTTGTCGCGATACAGCGGGGCATCGGTGCCCAACGCCAGTCGCTTGGTGTTGCTGTTGTAGTAGAAGCGACCGGACTCGGCGCCTGAAAGCGCATAGTCGCCGCACACCCCATACCCCTTGTTGACAGTCGCCAGGTTGGAAATTTCGGCCGGTGCTTGGCTATTAAGACGCTCCGAAATCGTCTCGGCGATGTGGGCATCACGCTGGGCCTCGGAATAGGCCTGGCCACCGAATATCAGGCCCGCAACGACGAAAATGGCGACGACGGGAATCCATAGGTTATGCATAGCGTGTCCAGTGAAAGAATATAAACGTGCATGAAGTCTGCAGAAAACTATTTAGCGGGATAATAACTTTATCAGATTTGCGCAGAAAACCCCGTACTTTTAGTGCGGGGATGTCGAGCGCGTCGTATGACTACCTAAATTCATCAAGCCCAACGCAGCCAGCATCTTTTTCAGTTGAAGAGTCGGTTTTCACTATGAATTTTTCTAAACTTACCATGAAATAAGACCATTTTTATTCATCTTTGTACTCCTGTATAAAATCCCCAGCACTCTTCGTTATAGAGCCTGCCAGCTTCTCATGAATAAGGCTGTCAGGTTTAAAAGCTGTAAAGCCGCCCGGTTTATAAATATTGGGCCGTTCCGCAGAAGCGAAGAACCGGTTCGATTTTTTACTATTGGAGGCGAGATGATGAATAACGACGTCGCATTTACTATCAAGCGTATCGGCTTCGATGAGAATTATCGTCCGTCGGACAATACGCGTATCACGACCAACTTTGCCAATTTGGCCCGGGGCGAAAGGCGGCGCGAGAACCTCCGCAATACGCTGGAAATGATCAATAACCGTTTCAATGCCCTGGTGCATTGGGATAACCCCGAAGGGCGTCGTTATTGCGTCGAACTCGACATCATTTCCGTGAGTATGGAGGTTGGCGCAAGGGGCCATGAAGCGCCTTTTCAAATCATCGAGATACTCAAAACTAGTTTTCTGGACAAGCAAACCGGCAAACGCATCGACGGTATCGTAGGGAACAACTTTTCATCCTATGTCCGAGATTACGACTTTAGCGTGCGGCTTTTAGAGCATAACAAGCACCAGTCGACTTTCAGTATTCCGGATGATTTTGGTGTTCTGCACGGCAACTTGTTTAAAAGCTTCGTGGATTCACCCGTTTACAAAGAGCATTTCGGGAAGCCTCCCGTCATATGCTTGAGCGTGTCGGATAACAAGGTCTATCACCGAACCGATAATCAGCATCCCGTATTGGGGGTTGAATATCAGCCGAACGAGTCTTCGCTGACCGAGCAGTACTTCAAGAAGATGGGGCTTCAGGTTCGCTACTTTATGCCTGCCAACAGTGCTGCCCCGCTGGCGTTTTATTTTTCTGGAGATTTGCTCAACGATTACACCAATCTTGAGCTTGCCGGCACCATCAGCACCATGGAGTCTTTTCAGAAGATTTACCGGCCTGAGATCTACAACGCCAATGCGGTTGCGGGCAACGTTTATCAGCCCAACTTGAAAAACTCGGATCATTCGCTCACGCAAATCGTTTACGACCGAGAAGAACGTAGCCAATTGGCCGCCGAGCAGGGGAAGTTTGCTGAAGAGCACTTCATCAAACCCTATCAGGCGATGCTTGAGCAGTGGTCTTCCAGCGGCTCGCTCTAACTTAACCAGATATACGGGATGATGACTCATGAGTAAACTGTTACCTACCTCGACGGCGGGCAGCCTACCCAAACCCTCCTGGCTTGCGCAGCCCGAAACCCTTTGGTCGCCCTGGAAACTGCAAGACGAGGCGTTGATTGAAGGTAAACAGGATGCGCTGCGCGTGTCGCTGCAGGAACAGCAGCAAGCCGGTATCGATATCGTCAGCGATGGCGAACAAACGCGTCAACATTTCGTGACAACCTTTATCGAGCATCTTAGCGGCGTCGATTTTGAAAAGCGCAAAACCGTGAGAATTCGCAATCGCTACGATGCGAGCGTGCCGACGGTTGTGGGCGAGATCAACCGCCATAAGCCAGTTTTCGTCGAAGATGCCAGGTTTTTGCGCGAGCAAACCCGCCAACCCATCAAATGGGCGCTACCGGGCCCGATGACCATGATCGACACGCTGTATGACGATCACTATAAAAGTCGTGAGAAGCTGGCGTGGGAGTTCGCGAAAGCGCTCAATCAGGAGGCTCGGGAACTGGAGGCAGCAGGCATCGATATTATTCAGTTCGACGAACCTGCGTTCAACGTGTTTTTCGATGAGGTGAATGACTGGGGAATCGCCGCCTTGGAAAGAGCCATTGAAGGGCTCAAATGCGAAACGGCTGTCCATATCTGTTATGGCTACGGCATTAAAGCCAATACGGATTGGAAAAAGACGCTGGGATCGGAGTGGAGGCAATATGAAGAAGTCTTCCCCCGGCTGCAAAAATCCAACATCGATATTGTTTCGTTGGAGTGCCAGAACTCCCACGTGCCCATCGAGCTGGTCGAACTTCTGCGCGGCAAGAAGGTGATGCTGGGTGCCATCGACGTCGCCACCAACACCATCGAAACGCCGGAAGAAGTCGCCGCAACGCTTAGAAAAGCACTTCAGTTCGTTGATGCCGACAAGCTCTACCCGTGCACCAACTGTGGCATGGCGCCGCTATCTCGCTCGGTTGCGCGAGGCAAGCTCAGTGCCTTGAGTGCCGGAGCGGAGATCGTTCGAAAAGAACTTTGATATCTTAACGTCAGTAAAAATCTGGTTTCTATCTGGGAACGAGGTGGGGCTGACGACTCTGAACGCCTGCTCCTATACATGGCAGAGCAAGCGTTCAGATTAAGTAAATCAGATCTAGCTTAGCCCTGAGCAAGCGCGCGGCGTGCTTTAAGCGTGGAAAAAAAGCTCCATACCAAAATCAGCGCAGCAATGGCGAGGATGGTGGCGCTGATCGGCCGCTCAATGAAGGTCGCAAAATCTCCCGACGAGAGCAGCATGGCGCGGCGGAAGTTGTCCTCCATCATCGGGCCAAGTACAAACCCCAAAATGAGCGGCGCCGCTGGGAAAGCCAGTTTGCGCATCAAAACGCCCAACGCACCGAATATCATCACCAGTAGTACGTCGAACGAGCTGTTATTGACGCTGTAGGTGCCCAGGCAAATGAACATCAATACGGCGGGAAACAGCAGATGATAAGGGACGGCAAGCAGGCGTACCCATAGACCAATAAGAGGAACGTTAAGGATAACCAGCATAATATTACCGATCCAGAAGCTCATGACGAGACCCCAGAAAAGGCTCGGTTGCTCTGTCATCAGACCGGGGCCAGGTGTAACGCCATGAATAATGAGCGCACCTAACATTAGTGCCATTGTCGGGCTACCGGGTATACCCAAGGCCAGAGTAGGGATGAACGAGGTTTGGTCAGCTGCGTTATTGGCTGATTCCGGAGCCATGACGCCTTCAATTGCTCCTTTACCAAATCGGCTTGGATCTTTGGATGAGCGCTTTTCCACTGCATAAGCGATAAACGCGGCCAGTGACGGGCCTGTTCCCGGTAGGGCGCCAAAGAATGAGCCAATGCTTGAGCCGCGCAGCATCGGGAACCACGAACGTCGCATATCATCGCGCGTAGGTTTCATGGCACGTAGCGTCAGGTCAGACGATTTAAAGCGGTTTGCCTTAACACTGCCAACGCTAATAATGAGCTCCGCTACCCCGAACACTCCCATGGCCAGTGCTACCAGGCTAATGCCGTCACCGAGTTCTGGGATACCAAAGGCAAAACGTTGTGTGCCTGTGTAAACGTCGGTACCGATACTGCCAAGGAAAATACCCAGCATGACCATGACGAAGCCTTTGACTGCGGAGCCATCAGCAATACCGGTCGCCGCAATTAGCCCTAGCAGCATTAATGAGAAGTACTCAGCGGGGCCCATGCTCAAGGCATATTGTGCTATCACCGGTGCGAAAAGGGTCAGGATGACGATGCCGATGGAGCCGCCAACGAAAGAGGCCACTGTGGTCATAAACAGAGCAACGGCACCACGACCTTTTTGTGCCATAGGGTAGCCATCTAAACAGACCACCGCATTGGCAGGCGTGCCTGGTACGTTAAGCAGGATAGACGCCGTGCTGCCACCGTAACTCGTGCCGTACCATATTCCTGCCAGCATTATGAGTGCTGATGTCACTTCCATATGAAACGTTATGGGAAACAGCATGGAAATGGCGGCTAAAACGCCAACGCCCGGGATAACGCCAAGCAGTGTTCCTAGAAACACGCCAACAAAGCAGAAAAACAGGTTGCTGAACGAAAGTGCGGTGTGCAAACCAAGCGAAAGATTGCCAAAAAAGTCCATTAGAATGCCCACCTGAAGATCGGTATGTTCATGCCAAGTGCCAAGCGGAAGATCAAAATGGCCACCAGAATGAGAAAGGCGATGAGTGCCAAAACCGTCTTGATTCGCAACTGCTTATCGGCAAGCGAGGTGATCAGTGTTAACAGGAAAATGGCAGGTACTAAGCCAACACGTGGTACTGCAAGAGAGAAGACCAAAATTCCGCTGAGGATAGCGGCTAGCGGGCGCCACTCAATGCTTGGCATTGGAAAATGTGGGCGCGATGCGCCTCCAATGGTAAGCATTATGCCAAGCAGGGCAATAATCGATCCTATGCCCATAGGAACCATGCCAGGCCCCATACGCTGAAGTGACCCAAGGTTATAATGCGTAGTGGCATAGGCGGCAATGATTAAGCCAAAAGCTGCCAGTGCCATCCCCGTAATAATGTCAACGATATCGCGATTTAGCATAATGATGTCTCCCATAAGGCCGAGCAAATAAATCAATGCCCGGCCTTAAATGATCACTCCACTGTCGCGCCCGAGGCGCTTACTGCTTCAGCCCAGCGCTCATACTCGGCCTGCAGGTAAGCAGCAAATTCATCGGCGGAACCACCTTCCACCGTACTGCCCTCGTTCTCTATCGTTTCGATCAGGCGTTCATCCTGAAGAGCCTGATTGATAGCGGCGTTAAAGGTTGCGACTACATCGTCGGGAAGACCGGCGGGGCCGACCACTGCTTTCCAGTCGGAGGCTTCAAAACCTTCATAGCCTAACTCGGCTATCGAGGGAACATCGGGTAGCGCCGCGTTGCGCTCAGCCGAGGTAACGGCTAATGCTTTTAATGAGCCTGACCGAATATGCGACAATAAGCTGGGAAGGCTGGCAGTCACAAAGTCCACATGCCCACCAATGGCGTCCGTTACCGCTTGGGCCGCACCGGGGTAGGGTACATGCATGAACTCTACGTCTGCTTGGTCGCTAAATACTTCCATCGACAGGTGACTCACCGTGCCAGAGCCGGGCGTACTCATGGACACTTTGCCTGGGTTTTCTCTGGCGGCGGCGACTAAAGATTCAAAATCTTCGTAGGCCGAGTTCTGGTTAACGGCCAGCACCATGGGTTGTGAGCTAACTAGCGCAATAGGCGTAAAATCATTTAATGAGTCGTAGGGGATGCTGGCGTACAGCGTTGGGTTAATCGCCATGTTAGACGTTTGCCCCATACCCATAACCTGCCCATCATTTTTAGCACGCGCAAGTTGTGAAAGGCCGATGTTGCCTCCTGCTCCGCCGCGGTTCTCAATAACAAAGTTCCATCCTTGCTGCTCGGAAAGCTTCTCTGTCAGTACGCGTGAAGCAAAATCAGTACCTCCACCGGCGGAGAAGGGCACAATGAAGTCGATTGATCCTTTGGGATAGGACTGGGCCATTCCTACGGCAGGAAGAATAAGCAATGCAGCGCAAGCGATAGATTTTAAAGCGTTGTTTTTCATGGCGTGTTCCTTATTATTGATGTTGTCGTACTGCTTGTTGTTGTGTGCTGAAGAAATGTTATGTGTTGAAGTAACGTCGTGTTCTGGGGTAATGACTAAAGCGGACAGCCTTTCTTACGCAGGATGGAATCGAAGCGCTCGCGGTCGACCTCGCCGGTTTCATTCTGCGCACGTATACGCGCCTCTTTCGCTGCCTGGGTTTGGCACAGGCTTAAAAGCGCCTCGGCTTCACTAGCGGGGATAGCGATAACGCCGTCGGCGTCGCCCAGAATTAAGTCACCAGGCATCACTGTCATGCCTGCACAGGAAATAGGAATGTTTATCTGGCCAGGGCCATCCTTGCTGGGGCCACGATGAACATGGCCGCGGGCGTAAACTGGTAAGACGCCTTCGGCCCATTCAGCGACATCGCGCAGCGCGCCATCAATCACGATACCACCTAGTTGGCGGGCAATTGCTGTTGTGCGCATCAGCCCACCAATCACCGCGGTAGAGAGGTTGCCGCCCCCGTCGATAACGATAATGTCACCTGGCTGGGCGCGCTGTATGGCGACATGCACCATGAGGTTGTCACCTGGGCGGGTACGCACCGTAATAGCCGTACCACACATGGTGAGTCCAAGGTCGTTGTGATAAGCGCAAAGGCCTACTGCACCGGTGTGCCGCCCCATCACATCCCCCGCATGAGCGACCGGCACTTGTTTAAAGGCGGTCAGCAGCTTTTGCGTTAGGGTGGTTTGGCGCGGTTGGACAGCAAAGCCAGCAGGCCATGTTCCGCCATCAAGCGTCATGCTCATTGGGTTATCTCCAGTAAGTGTTCGTTGACGATGCGTCCATGCGCAGGGGAATGCCCAGACAGCAGTGCCAAGGCATTTTCGGCAGCAGCACGGGCAGTCAGTGCCAGCGCTGCATCGCTATTACCGCCTACATGCGGGGTGAGTACCACTTGGGGTAAACGCAGAAGAGGATGATTTTCGGGAGGTGGCTCAATGTTCAAGGTATCCAGCCCCGCGCCTTTTAGGCGGTCAGCCATGATGGCTTCGGCCAAGGCGTCCTCATCAATCAGCCCCCCGCGGGCGGTATTGATCACAATGGCGCCCGAATGAAGCTTCGCGAGTGCTGCGGCATCAATCAGGTTCTGGGTAGAGGGCAACAGCGGGCAGTGCAGAGAGAGGACATCGCTACTGGTTAGCAGGTCGTCCAGGTTAGTCGCCTTGGAAATACCTTCCGGCATGGTTTTCAGGGCGGGGTCATAAGCGATAACGCGCATACCAATGGCATTTGCCATTCGGGCTACATGGCGGGCGATGGTGCCGCAACCCACCAGCCCTAACACGCGGCCTGAAAGTTGTAAGCCAGGGGTTTGCCTCGGCCATTCACCGGCACTAACACGTTGGCTCAGATTCGACACGTTACGCGCCACGGTGATCATCAGACCAATGGCTAGCTCAGCGACCGACTGTGCATTGGTATCACCGACGACTGTCACAGGAATGCCCATCTCAGCCGCTGCTTGAATATCTACTGCGTCATGGCCTACGCCGTGGCGGGATATCGCGCGCAGCCCTTGGCACGATGCAATGGTTGCTTTATTCAGCGTGAGCGTGCGTGCGATGACTGCGTCGATAGGCTGGCTGGCCATTATTTCACCCAGGCTATCTTCCTCCCCTTTGGGGATGAATAGCAGACGACAGCCTGCTTGTTCCAGCACTTCCCGGCCTTCGTCAGCCAGACGTGGAGCCGTCACCAGAATCGTATAACTCATGGCTGGCCGCCTTCCTGCTCAACACTACGGGGAGCATGGCCGGTATAGGTCCAGGTTTCGGTACGGGGGAGTGGGCCTTTATTGCGCTCGGGTCGCTGCATCTGTTCCCAAGCATGGCTCATGATGCCTACCGAGCGAGATAGCACAAACAGGCCGCGGCATAGCGCTGGTGGAAATCCCAGCGCCGCATAAATAGCGCCGGTTGCACCATCTACATTCATGGGAATTGCACGGCTGCGGCCTTGGGATATCTGGCGCTCAACTTCTTCTGCAATGTCGGCGAAATGAGTGTTGATGCTGTCGTCGGCTGTGGCGCGTAGAACCTCCATCAGTTTGGGGGCTCGTGGGTCTTTAGGATGGAAGCGATGCCCGAACCCTGGGATATAGCGCACGCCACTCTCTTTAAGCTTGGCAAGCTCGGTATGGGTGGCAGAGGTAATATCTTCACCAGCTTCACAGCGTGCCTGGATAGCGTTATATAGCGCCACGCACTGCTCGCCCGCACCGCCATGTACATCACCAAGTACATTGGCTGCAGAAGCCATGGCGTTGTTGATGCCTACACCGCAGGTGGATGCAATGCGCGCAATTACAATAGACGGCGCTTGTGGACCGTGGTCAATGGAGCTCATCAGTACCGTGCTTAACAGAGTCGCCTGGGCTGCACTGGGTAGATCGCCGCGTAGCATCAACCAGATCATTTCCGGGAAGCCGACCTTGCCAATCAGATCCTCAATGGCGTAGCCGTGGTAGCGAATTATACCGGGGGACATTTCTATGATATCGGTAGACCACCAGTCTTCACCGGCGGTACGGCGGTTCTCTTCAATCATTTTTCCATCTCTTTGGTTGTTATGTTTGGATGAGTGAAGGCGGCGCGTGCGGCAGCGTCATAGCCGAGCTCTGCAAGGATCGCATCGGTGTCCTGACCCAATGTGGGAGGCGGTGTTTTGGGTTCGGGATCGCCGCTGCCCAGGCGAAAACCTGAGCGCACTACTGAGAGGTTTGTCTGGCCGACGACGCCGGGGAACGTGCGCGTTAACTCACGCTCTTCGACCTGGGGGTGGCGAAGCGCCTGAGGAACGGTGAGCACTTCGCCTGCTGGTATGCCGCGGGCGTTCATTTGTGTTGCCCACTGCTCAGCGGAAGCGCTTTGCAAGGCGGCTTCCAACTCGATAGTTAAAGCGTTACGGTTGCGCTTGCGCTCTTCACGTAATTGAAATCGTGGATCGGATATCAAATCCACGCGCTCTATCAACTGGCACAGAATCTCGAACTGTTCCTGCTTATTGGCGGCGATGTTCAACAACCCATCACCAGTGCGGAAGGTGCCGGATGGGGCCGCCGTTGTATTTTGGTTTCCCATAGGAAGTGGCTCAATGCCACACGTCAGCCAGTTGGATACCACCCAGCCCATGGTGCCCATCATGGACTCAAGCATGGATACATCAATAAACTCGCCGTGCCCGGTTCTATTTCGGCCGACCAAGGCGCTGGAAATGGCGAAAGCTGCGGTCATACCACCGATGGTGTCGCAAACGGGGTAGCCAACGCGCAGCGGTGCAGACGTTTCATCGCCTGTCACGCTCATTACGCCGGAAAGACCTTGGATAATCTGATCGTAAGCAGGGTTCTTTGCCAGCGGGCCGGTTTGTCCAAACCCTGAAATAGCACAGTAGATCAGGCGTGGATTAAGCGCTTGAAGACTCTCATGTCCAAGGCCAAGCCGGTCCATTACGCCAGGGCGAAAGTTTTCGACCAATACATCGGCGGTTTGTACCAGTTTGCGAAAAGCCTGCTTGCCTTGGTCGGATTTTAGATTGAGCTCAATGGAGCGCTTGCCCGCATTCTGGGCGAGAAATGAAACGCCCATTAGTTGGGCATTCAGTTCAGGGTCGGCTCCTAACTGGCGGGCCAAATCTCCACTTCCGGGTTGCTCAACTTTGATGACATCGGCACCCTGCTGCGCTAACTGATAGCAGCAGTAAGGACCAGCAAGAACGTTGGTCAGATCCAGCACCCGAATCCCTTTTAGCAGTTCAGACATGGGGCTTGCCGAATGCTGTAATTTTGATAAGCGGCATAATGGTTCCTTTTTGTTCTGTCAGGCATAATAGTGTTCTTTATGGCAGAACGATTTTTACATGTCAAACATGTTCTATTTTAAAAATGTTTGTTCTGTCAGGTAGAACTAGGTGCAATGGAGGTGTAGCTTGGTCCAAAAGCAAAATCGAGTAGAAGCCGTTGAGCGTGCTTTAACGATCCTGGAAGCGTTTACAGATCAGGAGCGATCGCTGTCGCTCGTTACGTTAGCGGAGCGTACGGGGCTTTATAAAAGCACTATTCTTCGGTTGATAGGATCCTTGGAGCGCTTTGGCTATATCGTTCGTGAAGGCGATGGCACGTATGCTTTGGGGCCCAGCCTATGGCGGTTAGGAAATCTATTCCGTCATACAGGAGATATGGGCGAGCTTATTCGTCCGCAGTTGACTCAATTGGTAGAGCAAACTCAGGAAACGGCATCGTTCTTTATCCGCTTGGGTAACCAGCGCATGTGCCTTTATCGGCTGAACTCGCCAAAGCCTGCCCGGCACCATCTGGATGAAGGGGCATTACTGCCTATTGAACGGGGGGCGACAGGCCGCGTTCTTTTAGCGTTCAGTGGGGAAGAAGGCGCGTTCTATGATAATATCCGTACCAAAGGCTATGCCTTCTCAAAGGGCGAACGAGACCCGGATGTTGCTGCCATAGCGCTGCCGGTACTCGACCGGCATGGAGTAATGCGCGGCGCAATATCCGTTTCTGCATTAATCACCCGGTTAACCGATGATAAAGTCGAATCAACAGTCGAGTTGCTCAAAGCGAGTTGTGACACCTTGCGTGAAACCATGCCTTAAAAAGTATTACCACAGTGACAGCAGGACTGTTGAACACTGGTCTAATTGTCTCGCGTATTTTAGCCTCCAAGCTGCTGTGCCCAATGAGACCCCCCTGCCTTAAATGGTGAAGGAGGAGGCTGCTCTTGCGGGCTTCTTGATAGGTGCCGCTTTGGGACCAGACGCGGGCGGCGGTCATGTCGGAAAAGCGCAGAATTACCGCGCTTTCCATCACTTCAAAGTCGCCGTAGAAGGCGACCAGCAAGAAGTCGAACAACTGATCAGTAGGCGTACTTGCTACTCTTCCAACTGACGATTCGCCGCCCTAACAAAAGCGGTGGGAGTTTGGCCAAGCACCTTACGAAACATACTGGAGAAAGCGGCTGGGCTGTCGTAGCCGAGTTCCAGCGCGGTGCGAGTAACGGAACTACCGGACAGCAGCCTGGGAAGGGCGGCCATCAGGCAGGCTTGTTGACGCCATACGGCAAAGGACATGCCGGTCTGCTGACGGAACAGGCGATTGAAGGTGCGCTGGCTGCGATGCATCTGCCGGGCCCAGTCCTCGGGAGGGCTGTGAATATGTGGCTGGCCGAGAAACGCTCGGCACAGGCTGGCTAGTTGAGGGTCGTGGGGCAGAGGCGCAAATAGCGGCAGGGCCTGAGCCTGTTGCAGTTCGTATAGGAGTAGTTGCGCCAGGGCGCCGTCGCGGCCATTTTCATCATAGAGCGCCGGTAGATGGGCGGAAGCCAGCAGCAGGTGATGCAACAGAGGCGTCACGACCAGCACCTCACAGCTGCAAGTCGTGCGTGGCGCGACGCGGGGCTCGATATACAGGCTTCGGGTGCTCACCCCGTTCATACGTACCTGGTGGCGCTTGCCCGCAGGCAGCCAGACTCCGCTATAGGGCGGCACCATCCAGGTGCCGTCATCCGTATTGACTTCCATCACGCCTGTCATGCCATAGAGAAACTGGGCGCGGCGATGGGCATGAAAGTCAAGAAGCGTACCGGGGCTGTAGTCAGTGCCGATGGCCACCATGGGCCGTGCCACGTGATCCACGTCGGATAAAGGAGTATTGAGCATAATCGTTATTCTGGCCGAAATGCGATGATTATTGTCCAAAAATCGAAGGTCAGCCAGTTCTAGCCGGCATATCCTCCCTGCTGTTGAATTTCATCAGGAGAGTGGCGGTGTATAGCGTATTACTTCTTTGTGGCGGTTTGGCGGGCGTCACCACCGTGTTGTTCGGCTTCGGTGGTGGGTTTGTAGTGGTTCCTTTGCTGTATACCTTGCTGATTGCCGTCCATGGGCCAGATAGCGCGGCGGGTATGGCAGCCATGCATATCGCGGTGGCTACCTCGACGGCGCTGATGATCTTCGCGGCTTCAATGGCAACATGGCGTCATCATCGGCGACAGACCGTGCAGTGGCATCTAGTGCGTCCGCTGGTTGGTTATATCGCCATGGGCGCTGTGTTGGGCGCGGCGGTTGCCGTGTCGTTGAGCGGGGAGTGGGTACGCTGGGCGTTTATCGGCTATCTGGGTATTACGATTGCGGATGCTATTCTGCGGCCCGGTTTTCTGCGTCAGTCAGGGAGTGATGTGCGCCCTATGGGGCGTAGGGTAACGGCGATGGTGGGGACATTGATTGGTGCGGTGGCCGCTTTGCTGGGCGTGGGTGGCAGTGTAATGACCGTTCCGCTTATGCGTCGTAGAGGCGCGAGCATGACGGCGGCCACGGCCATGGCCAATCCGTTGTCGTTGCCCATGGCAGTGAGTGGCACCGCGACATATGTGTTGCTGTCGGCAAATCACTCAGCGCTAGGAAACTGGTATGCCGGTTATGTGGATCTGCGTGCCTTGCTGGTACTTGCGGTGGGCTCATGGCTCGGTATCCGCTTGGCGTCAGTCTGGATCGGGCGCATCCCTGACCGTATTCATGCCAAGGTGTACCTGTTATTGCTGACAATGGTGCTGGTGGTGATGGTTTTTATGCATTGAATTGAGTCAGGCTGTGGCGATGAACTGTTTTATCCCAATGTGGTGACTCGGACAGCGCATCTGCTTTACTTCGTGATTAAAGGCCGATGGTAACAGTGGCGCTGGCGCTCTTAGTCGCACCACCTCAAAGGAAAAACTCCGCTATTGGCCGTTAGAGCAGTTCATTGGTGAATAAGCCAAGAGTGATATTGCTATTCAGCCATTAGGCACAGATATGCTGGTCTTTAAAAAGATAAAAGGGCCGTTCGTAACCACGAACGGCCCTTTGTGCGTCTATGCGTAATTGCAAAAAGGCTTACGTCTCTTCAACCCCATCCACAATAAACACGCGGTAGTCGGCACCCTGGAAACGATGCTGGCGAGCTTCTTGGTAGGCGTCGCTTTGGTACCAGGCGCGGGCGGCGGCCATGTCGGGGAAGCGCAGAATTACCGCGCCTTCCATGTCGCTGCCTTCCATTACTTCAAAGTCACCGTAGAAGGCGAGTGGCTTCGGGTCGTGGCCTTCGCGGGCGGCTTTGGCCTTGGTGGCGTATTGCTCTATTTCTTTCGCGTCGTGAGTGCGTTCACGCGTCAGTACAACATAAGCCGGCATTCCATTCTCCTTGGGTAATTATCAGGAAAGCTTCTTTAACAGCGCTTGAGCGGTGGCTTCGGATGAGCCGGGGTTTTGGCCGGTAATCAGCAGGCCGTCGACGAGCACGCAAGAACTCCAGTCATCGCCTTTACTGTACTCACCGCCGCTCTCTTTGAGCATATCTTCGACCAAAAACGGTACCACGTTTGTCAGACCAACGGCGTCTTCTTCGCTGTTGCTGAAACCGGTCACTTTACGGCCCGCGACCAGCGGCTTGCCGTCGGTGCCTTTCACATGACGCAGCACACCGGGGGCGTGGCATACCGTGGCGACCGGCTTGTTGGCGGCCATCGCGCCTTCGATCAGGCGGATGGAGGTGGCGTCTTCGGCCAAGTCCCATAGCGGGCCGTGGCCGCCTGGGTAGAACACGGCATCGAATTCAGTCAGGTCAACGTCGGCCAACTTGTGCGTGTTTGCCAACACTTGCATTGCCTCGCTGTCGGCCTCGAAGCGCTTGGTGGCGTCGGTTTGAGCATCCGGCACGTTGCTGTTGGGGTCGAGCGGCGGCTGGCCACCAGCGGGGGAGGCCAGGGTTAGCTCGGCACCTGCGTCTTTAAACGCATAGTAAGGCGCGGCCAGCTCTTCGAGCCAGAAGCCGGTTTTATTGCCGGTATCGCCAAGCTTGTCGTGTGAGGTAACCACTACGAGAATTTTCATGATTGAGTCCTTTGCAGGCTGAGAGGGCGGCTGGGGTCGAGGTTTAACAAAGCGTAGGTGGCTTTAAAGGCGGCATCCAGCGGCACCCGGTCGCGGGTGATTTTGGCGCGCAGGCTGGCGCCCAGCCATAGCTGGTAAAGGGTGGTGGCTAGTTCCAGGGCACTACCTTGAGCGCTAACGGATTGAGGCAGCGAGCCATCGGCAGTGGCGGCTTCGATTGACTGGGCTAACCTGGTAATAATGCGCTCAGTGCCATGTTGCAGCACGCGGCGCATGCGCTCGGAAAGATCGCTGACTTCGGCGGCAAGCTTCACCGCCAGGCATTTTCCGCTGGGGTCGCAATGGTGTTGGGTATCCCGCCAGTGCGCCCAGTAGCTGAGAAAACGCTCAGCGTGAGAAGCGCCCGGCTGGGTAAGGCGTTCTTCAATTTGCGCGAGATAACCACTGAAGTAGTCTTCCAGCAGTGCTTCGCCAAACGCTTCTTTGGAGCTGAAGTAGTGATAAAAGGAGCCTTTAGGCACCTCGGCGGCTTTGAGAATCTCGTTAAGACCTACCGCCGAGAACCCCTTGCCACCGATGATGACCTGGCCGGTGTTAAGAATGCGCTGCCGGACATCGCCGGTGACGGGTATCATGTTCATAGCGACTAGCTTACGCCTGATTAGACCAGTCGTCTAGCTAGGTCTCGCCGTTTCTATGATGATGGTTTCCACTGTGGTTGGAGTGGCCCGCCCACCGGGGCAGTCTCCGGCACGGTTACGGAAGCCACCCGCGCTTGTGCTGCCGAAAGCTCGGCCGGGTCGCCGCGCTCGTTCTCCGGGTTTTGCCCCGGCGGGTAGGCGCCGACCATGCAAAAATCGTCGTCCGCCTCTACGCAGGCATGACCCACTCCTGCGGGCAGTACCAGCACATCACCCGCGTAAAGCATCACTTCTTGGCCATTGGGGCCGCCCAGCCGCGCTCTGGCTTGGCCCTGAAAAATGCCTAGCGCCTCGTGGGCGGTGGAGTGAAAGTGGTCAAAATCATATAAATAGTAACGCCATGCGGGCGGCCAGCCGTGCTGTTTGAACATGTTTTCAAAGGTATCGGCCCGCGCTTCTGCGCTACTGAGGTCGAGAACCTTGCGGTATATCAGTACGGGTAGTGGGGAGTTGGGATAGCCGCTCGTTTCATCGCTATCAAAAGTGAGTGTTTCGGGCTGTGGGATGCTCACCGTGGCCTCCTTGCCTATGCTTTTTTGAGCTCGGTATGAAGTTTCAAGATTCTGTTTTCAAAGCTCTGTTTTCAAAACTGTGCTGCCGTTCTCTTGTTTGATCAGATACACAGGGTGGGGCTTCTCGCTATCTTTGTGGATCACCTGGCCTTCGGCCCAGTGATCAGCCCATTTCAATTTCACCCACTCGCGTTGCTTGAAGTCCGCCATTGCAAAACTCCATCGCTACACACACTGTTCAAGCATTGTTCGTTTTAGGCGTTTCTGCAATGTCGGTTTCTACCATCGCTTTTTCAAAAGCAGTGAATCTTCCTGGTTAGTTGGAGAGTCTCGCAATTACTTTGATTTCAAAATCGAAGCCTGCCAGCCAATTCACGCCAACCGCCGTCCAATTGGGGTAAGGCTTGTCTGGGAACGCGCGGGTCTTGGCTTCCAGCACGGTAGCGAATTGGGCTTCAGGGTCCGTATGAAAGGTTGTGACATCGACGATATCGTCAAAGCTTGCGCCCGTAGCTTCCAGCACGCTTTGCAAGTTGTCGAAGGCGAGCTGGACCTGTGCGGCAAAATCCGGCTCGGGCGAACCATCTTCACGGCTGCCCACCTGGCCCGATACAAATAGCAAGTCGCCCGAGCGGATGGCCGCAGAATAGCCATTCTTCTCGTAAAGCGCCTGCCTGCGTTGAGGATAAACTGCATTACGCGTTGCCATATCTCTTTCTCCATCCGTTGTTCAAATATCAGCTAGGCCGTTGGGTGATTTACTCTAGGTCTGCTGTCAGGCTGGATAAACAGAGAATTCTGATTAACACTGTTTGCATTTTCCAAACAATCACAGGGCGGTGTCGTTGTAATGGACCGTTTTAATGCGATGCAGGCATTTGCTCGGGTCGTGGAGACAGGCAGCTTTACCAAGGCCGCTGAAACGCTGCATATCAGTAAAACCAGCGTGACCCAGTTAGTGCAGCAGTTAGAGGCACGGCTGCGGGTAAAGCTGCTTAACCGCACCACACGCAAGGTTAACGCGACGGCAGACGGCGCGGCCTACTACGAGCGCGTTATAAAATTGTTAGCCGATATGGATGATGCTGAAACCAGCCTCTCCAATGCGGTGGTGTCGCCTCGCGGACGGCTTAGAGTTGATGTGCCCAGCCCGTTTGCGCGAATGATTTTGATACCGGCACTACCGGACTTCTACGCACAGTATCCTGATATTCAGCTTGATATGGGGGTTAGCGATCGCATGGTGGATTTAATTGATGAAAACGTGGATTGCGTAGTGCGTGGCGGAGAACTTACCGATTTATCGTTGGTGGCGCGCCGGGTAGGGGAACTGAGTGTTGGCATTTACGCCGCGCCCAGTTATCTGCAAAAAGCGGGGGCGCCTTCGCATCCGTCAGCGTTATCTGCCCCGCCTCATTACATCGTCGGCTTCAAGTGGCGTGCTGGTTTGGCTTCCCTCTATACCCTTCACCACGAAACAGAGAGCGTTAGCGTTCAAGGGCACCATAGGATTACGGTCGATGATGGCAGTGCAGCGCTTGCGGCAGGTTTGGCGGGGCTGGGCACGATTTTGTTGCCTGATTACATGGTCCGGGAACACGTTGCACGCGGTGAGTTAGTGCCCTTATTCGAAGAGTGGCACCTGGACCCTATGCCGATGTTCATCGCATTTCCGCCCAATCGGCATGTAAGCGCTAAGCTGCGTGTGTTCATTGATTGGGTTGTCGCGCTAATGAATGAGCGTGAGCTGGGGCATAAACCAAACTGCTAATAGACTAAAGTTCAGCGCAGCGAATGGCTATAGAGGCGGCGTAACATGTTACGCTAGTTGGAGTTAGCACCAAGGTTTCTAACATACGGTCACTTCTCCGTTTCCCGTGTCGAGTTAAGGCGAATTCATGATCATTTCAAGCCCTTCTGATTACCGGCAAGCCGCCAAGCGGCGTGTTCCTCGTTTTTTGTTTGATTACCTTGATGGCGGCTCGGTCACGGAAAGCACGCTGCGCAGCAATGTGGAGGCGTTGCAGGCTATTCCTTTACGTCAGCGCGTGCTGCAGGGGGGCGGTACGCCGTCGCTTGAAACTGAAATTTTAGGCAGCCAGTGGAAAATGCCGGTTGCGCTGGCACCGGTGGGCGCCACGGGCATGTATGCTCGGCGCGGCGAAGTGCAGGCTGCGCGCGCGGCAGAAAAGGCGGGGATTCCTTATACACTCTCCACCGTTTCGGTTTGCTCGATCGAGGAAGTGGCGAAAAATGCCTACGGCGAGCAGTGGTCGCAGCTTTACGTGCTGAAAGATCGCGGCTTTATGAAAAACGCCCTGGAGCGCGCCTGGGAAGCAGGCATGAAAACGCTGGTGTTTACCGTGGATATGCCGCTGCCGGGGTCGCGCTACCGTGACCGTCGCTCGGGTATGTCAGGCCCCAATGCCAAGCTGCGCCAGTACGCTCAGGCAATCACCCACCCGCAGTGGGCGTTTGATGTAGGGCTTAAAGGCAAGCCACTGTCGTTCGGTAACATCGAGGCCTACACCGGGCGCGAAATGAACATGGACGACTACATGGGCTTTCTGGCGAAAAACTTTGACCCCTCCATTAGCTGGAGCGAGCTTGAGTGGATTCGTGAGAGCTGGAAGGGCAAGCTGATCATCAAAGGGTTGTTGGATAAAGAGGATGCGCGAGATGCGGTACGCATGGGGGCCGACGGTATCGTGGTGTCCAACCACGGTGGGCGCCAATTAGATGGGGCTATTTCTACCGCCCAAGCGCTACCGCATATTGCCGAGGCCGTGGGCGATGAACTGACGGTACTGGCGGATTCCGGCGTGCGCTCTGGGCTTGATGTGGTGCGTATGCTGGCGCTAGGCGCCCAGGGCGTTCTACTGGGCCGTGCTTACGTTTACGCCTTGGCCGCACGGGGCGAGCAGGGCGTTTCCCATCTGTTGGATCTAATCGCCGCCGATATGCGTGTCACCATGACGTTGATCGGCGCCAACTCGCCCGCCGAGATCAACTCAAGCCACTTGGATGCTGTGGTTAAAGAGATGAAAAGGAGCGAGTAGCACACGCGGACTGTTGGATGGCCCAACGTGGTGGCTTGGTAGCCACTTCCAGGCGAATGTTGGCTGATGATGGCGTCAATCGGTATCATATTACGAATGCTGCTATCATTAAGCCATCTTACCGCGAGCTTCTATGACCCAATCTAAAACGCCCTTCATTGTGGTACTGAGCCTGGCATTGACCATGATGCTGGGTCCGTTTTCCATGGATACGTACTTGCCGGCCTTTCCGGTCATTGGCGAGTCGCTGGGGATATCTCAGCAGGCCGTATCGTTAAGCGTTTCGGTGTATGTGTTCGCGATGGCTGTGGGGCAGCTCATTGGCGGGGCGCTTTCGGACCGCTTCGGTCGCCAGCGTGTATTGATGAGCGGGCTGGCAATTTTTGCGCTCGCAAGCATTGTCATCGGCATGGCGGAATCCTTGAACACTCTGCTTAGCGGGCGGGCCGTTCAAGCCATTGGCGCGGGGTTAACGCTGGTGTCGGTACCGGCACTGGTGCGCGACCGGGTGGCGGGCCGTGATGCCGCGAAGCTGTTCTCGATGATGGGTTTTATCATGGTGCTGGCGCCGGGTATCGCCCCGAGCGTTGGCAGTGCGATTTTGGCGGTGGGTTCCTGGCACAATATTTTCTTTGCCTTGGCGATTTACGCGGTGCTGCTGGTGCCGTTACTGGTGCGGGTGCTTTTTTCCGGGAAGGGTAAAGTGTCGCGATCGAAAAGCCCCAAAATGAGCCTGCTGGCGCGTTACAAGCTGGTGCTGTCGACGAAACCAGCTTTACCGTTTATCGCTTGGCAGGCCGCCTCCTTCTCCACCCTGATGATGTTCATTACCTACGCTTCCTTTATCTATCAGGGGCATTTTGGCCAGTCGCCCTCAAGCTTTTCGATGCTGTTTGCGGCTAACATCGTCGCGATGCTTTTCTTCAATATTTGCAACCGTGTACTGCTTTCCAGAATATCGTCGCTGCGTATTCTGCAGTTGGCAACGGGCTGCCAAGCGGTCGGCATTGTATTGTTAGTGATGGCTGCCTTTATGGAGTGGCCAATGTACGCTTTCCTGTTCGCCATGATGCTGACCATCGGCACAGTAGGGGCGATCTCGCCCAATATACAGGCCTGCTTTTTGGAGTTTTTCCCCACTAGCAGTGGTACCGCCGCCGCGCTTTTGGGCGCCGCCCAGTTCGGTATCGCCGGGATTTTGAGTGCCCTGTCTGCCATGCTGCCGCATACGCTTGAAGCGGTGGTGTTGGCCATGGCCGCCTGTGGCTCGGTCGCGTATCTGCTGCTTGCCCGCTCAATGATCAAAGGGCGTGCCGCGGTCGAGGCGTAATAAGCCCAACAGCGCCCCTTGCCAAAAGCCCCGTGTTATCCAGAACACGGGGCTTTTTTATTAAGCATCTGCTGAGCTTACTAATTGTTCGAAAAGTGCTTCTATGGCCTGCGTAGTCGGTGTTTCGTTGGCAAACAGGATGCGGTACATCAGAGGCGCTACCACTATTTGAGTGACCCGCCCTATATCCATCGGCTGCTCTCCTCTGGCAAGGCCGCGTTCGTTGATTACTTCGATCTGCTGACGCAAGAAGCCATCACATTTACCCGCGCTGGTATGGCCTTCTGTGCCTAGAACATCGCGGAGCATCGCCCTCCCTGGGGCTGATGACATCTCCTCAAAGTACTCAACAAGCCAGGCTAACAAGTCGCTACGCACACTTCCCGTATCGGCTGGCGGCTGCTCTGGCTGTAGTTGCTCGACGGCAACGTCGGCCAGTAACTGGGTAAGGTCACCCCAGCGACGGTAGATCGTCGAGGGGGTGACGTCAGCGCGTGTGGCGATGGCGGGTACCGTAAGCCCGGCCCGGCCTTGTTCTTGTTGCAGATCTCGAACGGCTTGATGAACGGCAGCCTGAATACGAGCGCTGCGGCCCCCTGGACGAGGAGTGGGTTTGTTGGTCATGTGTCCCTTCAGTACCTATTCGTCGGCACGGTTTCGTCGGTACGGTGCAATAAATCACTAAAGCAAAATATTTGCGTTAGCGATTTATTGAGTTTATGCTCTTTAAAGCTAATATTTTGCCTTTTGGGAGAGGTCATGTCCATCAACGTTTCTGATACTGTCCGCCGTTCCTCTAGCTGGAGTTTGTCTCCCGCCCGTACCGTTTTCCTGCACACAGCGATAATGATTGCCTTTTTAGCAGCATCGAGTGCGCCTACCCCGCTGTACCAACTTTATCAGCGGCAGTGGAGCTTTAGCGCAACACTGCTGACGGTGGTTTTTGCCACTTACGCGCTGGCTTTGCTTTTGGCACTGCTGGTGACGGGGAGGCTGTCCGATCATATTGGTCGACGTCCGGTTATTGCCATGGCGTTGTCGCTACAGATCATCGCTATGGTGGTTTTTTTGGGTGCGGCCGGGCCGGGTTGGCTGGTTGGTGCGCGCGCTCTGCAAGGCTTTGCCACGGGTATGGCCACTGCGGCAGTTGGCGCGGCGATACTCGATGTTAGTCGGGAGAGGGGGGCTGTGATTAACAGCATCTCACCGCTGCTTGGTATGGCAGCTGGCGCGCTAGGCAGTACCTCGTTGGTCGTGTTGGCGCCTGATCCGCTGCACATGGTGTACGTGTTGCTGCTGGCTATTTTTCTGGTGATGCTGGGCTTGATTTGGCTGGCACCAGAGACGGTGACATATCGCCCGGGTGCATGGGCAAGCCTGAAACCACGCATTACCGTGCCGCTGCAAGCGCGAAAAACGCTGTTATCTGTCACTCCTGCAAACGTGGCTGTGTGGATGCTAGGTGGTTTTTATCTATCGCTTATGCCATCGCTGATCGTTGACGTTACGCATGTGAGCACGCCATGGCTGGGTGGTCTTGTCGTCGCAGCGCTAACGCTCACCGGCGCCACAGCGGTTCTGGCGGCTCGCAAGCTGAGCTCTTTTACAACCCTCTTGTCTGGCGAACTTGCCTTGGTCGCAGGGCTGGTTGTCATTTTGGTCGGGGCTAACCAGGGAAACGCTGTCTTGCTGTTGGCCGGGTCGGTCATTGCGGGGTTTGGGTTTGGCGCGAGCTTCCTCGGGGCTGTACGCAGTGTCCTGCCGTTGGCTGAGCCCCATGAACGTGCCGCGCTGATGGGCGTGTTCTATATCGAAAGTTATCTGGCCCATAGCGTGCCCACGATGGCTGTCGGCTTCCTGGCGCAGAAGGCCGGTTTGCTGGCCGCAGTCAATATCTATGGTGCGGTGATCACAGCACTGGCCTTGCTCGCCATTATCCTGCTGCTTATGCAAGCGCGCACTTCAATGAAGAAAGGAAATCAAGCATGACTGCTCAAAATGTCTCTCCTATGTCTGCCGAGGAAATCCAGGCTCTGGCTACCAGCCTGGGGCTGCCCCTGAACTCTGAACGTGCGCCACTGATTGCGGGTGTACTGCATCACATACACACGGTCATTGCCCGGCTTGACGAATTACCTATCGATGAATCATGCACTCCTTCATTTGCCTTTGATGCTAGCCAGGGGAACCAACCATGCTAAATCCATTGAACCTGACACTGGCCCAAGCCAGTGCCGCCATCGCGGCACGCGAACTGTCGCCAGTAGAATTGTTGGATGCGGCCTTGGCGCGTATTGGTGCGCGAGAGCCAGAGATCAACGCTTTTGTATCTGTATGGGAAGAAGCCGCCCGTCAGCAGGCACTTGAGGCCGAGCGAGACATTCAACATGGCCGTTACCGTGGGCCGCTGCATGGCATTCCTATCGCGCTGAAAGACCTGTTCGATGTTGCTGGCCAACCCACCACTGCCAGCTCCCGTATTCGGGACGGACACCTGGCCGAGGCCAACAGCGCGGTAACGGATGCCTTGCTGCGTGGCGGCGCCATACTCTTGGGCAAGACCCATTTGCATGAGTTCGCTTTCGGCCTGACCACACCTCAAACGCGCAATCCGCTTGATCCACAGCGCACGTCGGGGGGCTCCAGTGGGGGCTCTGCCGCAGCGGTTGCTTACGGCGGCGCCTGGGCAGCCATGGGGACCGATACCGGTGGCTCGATTCGGGTGCCCGCAGCACTTTGCGGGCTGGTCGGGTTCAAGCCTACGTATGGCTTGGTCTCTCGCCACGGCACTATGCCCCTGGCCTGGTCGCTCGATCATGCGGGCCCTATGGCACGCACGGTAGAGGATGTTGGCCTGTTATTGCAGGCAGTGATGGGCTTTGATGCGCGCGACCCCGCTAGCCGTACTCCTCCTGCCGCTTTTGATACCAACGCACAGTCGAGTGTGCATGGGCTGCGTGTTGGTATCCCACGCAACTACTATTTTGACCACGTTGCGGAGCCAGTCGCCGCGGCTGTTAGGCGTGCGGCAGCGCATCTGGAACAACAGGGCGCCGTGCTGGTGGAGGTGGATATTCCGCTGGCTGACTACCTTATTCCGACTCAGTGGGGCTTGATGGTGGCCGAGGCAGCAACCGTACACGCCAAGGACATATGCCAATCAGCATCGCTATACGGTGATGATGTACGCACCTTGCTCGAAGCCGGACAACTGCTGCCAGCAGGCGATTACCTGAAGGCGCAGCGTGCCCGAGGCCTCATCGCTAAGCGCTGGGGTTCCCTGTTTTCAGACATCGACGTTCTACTGACACCCACCGTGCCCCAGACAGCAGCACGCTTGGAGCAGGAGACGTTTGATTGGGAAGACGGCAGCCAAGAGAGTGTCTCCGAAGCGTATGTGCGCTTATGCGCACCCGCCAATGTGACCGGACTACCTGCGCTGACGGTGCCATTTGGTAAAGATCATCAAGGGCTGCCCGTAGGCGTCCAGATTATGGGCAAGGCATTTGATGACGCCAAAGTGCTACAGGTTGGGCGTGCCATTGAGCAGCCTCTTTCCCCCATTTAACCGGCCTGTGTCTCTCCCTCGGCAGTGGGTGCGTGCTTACGCTTGCATGCCCCATGCCGCCCCAGCGGTATCATCATGGGTTTTCCCGTGACCGGGTCGTCGATAACGCGGCTTTCCAGGCCAAATACGTCGCGTACCATCTGTTCGGTAAATACGTCTTCCGATGGGCCAACGGCGTAGATGTTGCCGTTCGCCATGGCGACTAGCTTGTCGGCGTAACGGGCGGCCAGGTTCAGCTCGTGAAGCACCATCACAATGGTGGTGCCGCGCGTTTGGTTTAAGTCGGTGAGCAGGTCGAGCACTTCGATCTGGTGGTTGATATCCAGAAAGGTCGTGGGCTCATCCAGCAGTAACACATCAGTTTGCTGAGCAAGGGCCATGGCGATCCACGCCCGCTGGCGCTGCCCGCCGGAGAGTTCTTCTACGGCGCTGTCGGCCAGGTTAGCCATGTGAGTCGCGCTTAAAGCATCGGCCACGGCGGCTTCATCGGTAGCGCTCCAGCGTTGGAAAAGCCCTTGATGCGGGTGGCGGCCGCGGCTCACCAGCTCCAGCACAGTGATGCCTTCCGGCGCGATAGGCGACTGAGGCAGAAACCCCAGCTGTTGCGCCAGGCGGCGGGCGGGGAGCTTATGAATGGCGTTACCATCCAGCAACACGTTGCCTTGCTCCGGTGTCATGAGACGCGAAAGCACGCGCAACAGCGTCGATTTTCCACAGGCGTTAGCGCCCACAATAGCGGTTGTTTGCCCCGCTTGAACGGTTAGGCTCACGTCATTAAGAATGGTCCGTTCGCCGTAACCTGCGGTCAGGTGTTGGGCGAGAAGCGACGAAGCGCTCATAGGGTGCCTCTGCTTTTATTGTCGCGAGTAATCAGGTAAACGAGATAGGGGGCGCCTAATACGCCGGTCACAATGCCGACCGGATAGCGGGCAGGTAGTAAAAACTGGCCCGCGTAGTCTGCCAGAAGCACCAGCAGCGCGCCTACCAGTGCAGAAGGAATCAGCAGCGAGCCGTTGCGCCCCACCAAACGTGCCGCAATGGGGCCGGAAAGAAACGCCACAAACGCAATCGGGCCGGTCACCGCAGTGGCAAAGGCGACAAGTGCCACGGCGGTAACTACCACAGTAATTCGCGTGAGGGCTAAACGAACACCCAGCCCCACCGCGATATCGTCACCCATGCGCAGGGTTTCCAGGTCACGGTGGCGGCTTAACAACAGCCCGCCAAACAGTAGCAGGGCGATAAACAGCGGCAGTGCTTGGTCAAGCTGCATACCGTTAAGGCTACCCGCCATCCAGCGCAGTGCTTCCTGCAGTGACCAACTGGGCGCACGCATTAGAAGATACGCCGTGACGCTTTGTAGCATCGCGGCCAGGCCAATGCCGATGAGAATTAATCGAGTGCCAGTTACGCCTTGCTGCCAGGAGAGCCCGTAGATTAACAGCGCCACGCCTAGCCCAGCCGCAATCGCAATGATTGAAACCGCCGTGCCGCTGAGTGATAGCACTACAATGGCAAACACCGCGCCGGTGCTCGCGCCGGTACTAATACCGATAATGTCGGGGCTTGCCAGCGGGTTACGCAATAGGGTTTGAAAAGCGACACCGCCCAGTCCAAAACAGGCGCCTGCCAGCACCGCAACCACGGCCCTTGGTAAGCGTAATTCTCGCACGGTAAAACTGGCCCCGGGTACCTCAGCGCCACCCAGAATGCGCAGCACCGTGGTGAGTGGCGTAAAGGATTGTCCCAGCATCAAGGTCAACACTACGCCTGCCAGTAAACAGGCGGCCAATACCGCAAGTATCCGCCCCCGGCGCTTGGCGTGTGCCCGCCGCATCTGCCCGTAAGAACGGTGCCCATGGCGTTGAGAGGGGGATGAAGGCGTGGCGTTATAAGAGGGCGGGTTCATAGCGCGCCTACTTTGCGGTTGCGTACAATCCAGATAAACACGGGAGCACCGATAAAGGCGGTAACGATGCTCGCATCAAGCTCTGCAGGATGCGCTACCAGCCGGCCCACCACATCTGAAAACGTTAACAGCACGGCGCCACCCAAGGCGGAAAACGGCAATAGCCAGCGGTAGTCACCACCGACTAACAGGCGGCAGGCATGCGGCACCACCAGCCCGACAAAGCCGATGGGGCCACAGATAGCCGTAACCGGGCCGCATAGCAGTACTGCGCCCAACGCCGACATGGCTCTGGCGATGGCGACTTTTTCGCCCAGGCCCGCAGCGGCATCGTCGCCCAGTGCCAGCAGGTTGAGCTTGCGTGCGGCGAGTAACGTGATCACAAAACCTGCGAGCAGAAAAGGCAGCACGGGCATGATCTGGTCGTACGTCGCGCCGCCAATACCGCCCACCAGCCACGACTGCGCCAGCCCCGCAATATCGCCGCGTGGCAGTATAACGGCCGTCGCCAACGAGCTTAGCGCCGCCGTCGTAGCGGCCCCGGCCAACGCCAACCTGAGCGGTGTAGCGCCCCCGCGGGTCAGGCTGGCAATAGCGTAAACCGCCACAGCGGCAAGCCCGGCACCCAGAATAGCTGTCCAGATGTAGGTCGTGGTTTCATCCATCCCAAACCACGCGATTCCTATGACAATGGCCAGCGCCGCCCCGGCGTTAACGCCTAACAGGCCGGGGTCGGCAAGCGGATTACGGGTAAGCCCTTGCATAACGCCTCCTGATACGGCGAGCGCGGCGCCTGCCAGCACTGCCAGTAGAGTACGCGGCAAGCGGCTCGCCACGGCGGCATCACCAATGTTTTCTACCTGCCCGCTTAGCGCCGCCATTACCTCTGGCCAACCCACCGTGCGAGCGCCAAACGCCACAGAAAGCGTTAGCGCCAACGCAAGCAGCGCCAGCAGCAGTAGGCCTCCAGCAAGGCGCGTGCCTCGCTTATTACGTTGCCGGGTAACGCTAGCGGCTGGCGCAGCAACAACGTTACTCTGCGTGGCGTGCGGCTTCTGAGAGCAGGTCAGCATAATCGTCTAATAACCATGAAATCGACATGGGTGTCGGATTGGCCGCAGTACCCAGCGGACTATTGTCGAGCAGCACAATGGCGCCGTTTTCAACGACGGGCAGCCGAGAGGTCAACGGATGGGCTTCGAGCTGTTCAATCAGCGCTTGTCCGCCGTAGGTGACCAGAATATCCACGTCTGCCAGTTGGTCGATTAGCTCAGCGCTGATTTCGCCTGAAAACGTGCCCGGTGCCGAGTTGGCTTGAACGATCGCTGGCGAGACCAGCCCCAAGTCATGGAAGAATCGCACTCGCGCATCGTTATCGGTGTAGAAAGAGATGCGCCCCAGGTTGGTGGGGTCGAGGTGCGTCACGAACATGGCTGTTTTGCCTTCTAGTTCGGCATGCGCCTGGGCAGTTTCAGCAATTTGGCGTTCAAGGCGTTCAATCAGTGCCTGGCCTTCGTCGGCCATGCCCATGCCAGCGCTATTGAGAAGAATCATATCGCGCCAGTCTGTCGCCCACGGGCCTTCGGAGTAACCGATGACGGGGGCAATTTGGCTCAAGGTGGTGTAGTCCGCTTGGCTAAGCCCTGAATAGGCCGCAAGGATTACATCAGGTTGACTGGCCGCAACGGCCTCAAAATCAATGCCATCACCTTCATCGAACAGGGCGGGGGGCGCTACTTCAAGTTCTTCAAGCCGGGCTTCCACCCAAGGCAGCAAACCGTTGCCGTTGGTATCGCCAAAGTTGGCGGCAGCAAAGCCGACCGGTACAACGCCTAACGCCAGCGGCACCTCATGGTTCGCCCATGCCACGGTGGCGATCCGTTCGGGTTTTTCCTGAAGGATGGTGGTGCCAAGGGCGTGTTCGATTTCTAGCGGGTACTCTTGGGCACCCGCGAGGGTTGACCCTAAAGTAAGCGTTGCAACGGCCGCAAGGCCTAGTGCTTTACTGCTACGTAGCCAGGTCATTATGCTCTCCGGTTCAATTATGCAATCGCCTCCATTCGGGCAGGGCGAATGGAGGCGGTGGTATCAAGGCGACGCCATCATTGCTAACGCCTGTGCATTAGAACGAATAGCGCAGCGTCGAGGAGATGCTGGCTGGTTCGCCATAGACGCCGTAGCCACCGACATTGCTGTAGTACTTTTCGTCGAACAGGTTCTTGATGTTGACCTGAAGTGATAGGTCTTGATTGAACTGGTAGCGGCCAAAAAGATTGGCAAGCGTATAGCTGCCTTGCTCATACTCGGTAGGTATACCGGCGGGGGTGGTGAGGTCGCTAGCCAACAGGCTGCTCTGCCAGTTAACGCCGCCGCCAATCGTTAGCTCACGCTTTTGTGGCACGTTATAGCTGGCAAAAAGATTGAACAGCGAGCGTGGCTGATTGGTATTGAACGTGCCTTCTTTGGCTTTCGCGGTGAAGTGGGAGTAGCCGATCGTCATATCAAGATCATCAGTGACCGCACCACTTAGTTCCACTTCAAAGCCCTCACTCACTCCGCCGCTAGCGGCGGAGTAGTACGTCTCGGTTTGCCCGGAAGCCCCGGGTCTGCCGTGGCAACGTTGTCTTGCTCTATTCGGAAGACTGAGAAAGAGCCGTTAACCAGGCCATTAAGCCAGGCCGCCTTGAGGCCGGTCTCATAGTTTTTGCCTACCACCGGGTCCAGGTAGGCGCCACTCGCATCGCGGTAGTTTTGCGGCTCGAAAATCTCGGTGTAGCTGGCAAAGGCTGAATAGGTATCGTTGAGGTCGTATACGATTCCACCGTAAGGTGTTACTTCGTGCTTGCTCTGGCTATCCAGGCTACGGAATAGCGTCATTCCATCCCATTCGGTATAGCGTGCGCCGAGAATCAGCGTTAACGGATCAGCAAGTGAGAATCGTGAAGCGGTATAGACGGCTTTCTGACGAGTGCTTGATGCTTCAGAAGGGGTAAATTCGGACCAGCCCTCGTTAGGTGCCGAGCCACCCCAGTTGTTGAAGTCATCAACCGTGAAGAGACCATCAATGAAGCTGTTTTCGTAGTTGTTCTTCTGGTCGCTGTAGCTACCGCCTACGACCAGTTCGTGTTCGCGTCCCAATAGCTCGAATGGCCCGCTGACCTGGGCATCTACAGAGTTAACTTTCCGATGCCCCTTGTTCCATCCGGTATAGAAGCCGACGCCACTGCCATCCATTTGGTCTGGCAGCATTCCTTCCACGTAGGGATACGCCAGCTTGCCATCCATATCGGTTTTTTCGTGGGTGCCCACTACACGAGCCTGCCAGTCATTAGCAAACCGATGGTTGATTTCCGCGAAGACTTTTTCAGATTTGAAGTCGTAGTAGGACCAATCCGGCGCCACGCTGAACGAGCGTGAGTAATTGGTTGGCGTGCCGTCGCTGAACCACAGCGGTAGACCGCCCCATGTGGGTGAAGAGGTGTGGCTGTCCTGGTAATCAAAGCCCAACGAAAGCGTGGTGGCGTCGGTTACGTCTGCATCAATAACGCCGTAGCCGAACATGCTTCGCTTATCCTGACGGTCAAGGTGGGCACCCCCTTCTTCATAACCGCCGATAAAGCGCGCCCGCACATTGCCCGAGGCGGTTAGCGGTGTGGTTATGTCAACAGTGCTACCGCGTTTATCCCAACTGCCCAGCGTGCCAGAAACGGAGCCAGTAAATTCCCGGCTCTCAGCATGCTTGCGCACAAAATTAACCGAAGCGCCTGGGTTGCCCGATCCACTAACCAGCCCGTTGGCGCCACGTATTACTTCAACGCGGTCATAAATAGCCGTATTGAGCCGACCTTCACCAAAATACCAACGGTTATCCGTGTTTAGCGTAGGGATGCCGTCGTACTGAAAGCTGTTAATACGAAAACCACGGGAGGAAAAGCCGACACGATCACTATCGACATTACGCGTTGAAATACCCGTGACGTTACTTAATACCGCCTCGACGGTATCCAGGTTTTGGTCCTGCATTCGTTGTTCAGTAACGATGCTGATGGCTTGTGGCAGCTCTTTTTGGCTTAGTGTTAAACCGGTACCCGCGCTGGTGGTGCGGCGCGTATAGCCAACGTTGTCATAAAGGTTTTCGCCCGTGACCGTCACGGTTTCCAGCGCTTCTGGGCTAGCGGCGTCAGTGGTTTGCGCCGCAACACCTGTTGAAGCCAGCAGCGACGTAGACAAAATGGCGGTAAAGGTGACTTCTCGAAAGGATAGTGCGCTTTTAGTGAAGAGTTGGGTGGGCCTGGAGATAGAGCCAGCGAAGCGTGTCGTGTTTAAGGCATGGAGTAAAGGCGTTTTCATATAATCCCTTGCATCGCGCCTATGGGCGCTTGCTCGTTAGTATTATCAGTAATACAGAGGGATCATATAAAAACAGTTCTCATATGTAAATGATCATGAGAACGCTTATTGTTTGAGATGCTGACCTGTTAGACAATACTGAAGATACAATAATGCAAAGCGCAGCAAGCCAGCACCTTTCGCTAGTATGCTCTATTTGGGTTCTATCGAACCCGTTACTGGCTGTAAGTCGGCGCGGTTACTCTCCAGTGTCGCCAGCGCAATTTTATAGCAATCCTCAACATGGCTATTGCCCATATACTTCATCGCCGTAAAGCTGATGCCCCCCGCCACGGCGCTGCCGACAAAGGGTACATATTTAGCCACACCGGTGGCGGCTACTTTGACGCCCATCTTTTGAAGCAGCGATACCACCAGTTTTTTGGTGATGTACTTCCCGGCCATCTTGCTGCCGACATTGGAAATAGCGGTCATCACCATCACTTTTGATTCGGTATCCAGACCTTCGATTTGCTCGGGCGTTAAGCCGAATTTATCGTTTATTTTAGGAATGAGCCTTAGCAATATGGCAACGTCTGACCCGATATCCACGCCGGGAATGGGGATGATCGCTGTGCCAGCAGAGAGACTCGAGCTTCTTGTCACCATTGAATGGCATGTTTTTCTGATGGCTTCTAGCTCTTCGCGTGATTCGATCATTTAAAAGTCCTTTTTACGATGCGCTAACACCATTGTAGTCGATAGCTACTTGAGGAAGAGGGGCGCCTCGCCACGCTTCTACGCATCGTCGCCTCTATTTATCCACAGCCGTGTTCGCTGCAGGCAAGCGTGTGGTCGTATAGCGTTTGGATGATCTGGCAGTCGGCGGTTTTGCCACCCCGGCATTGCTGTACTACCTGGCGTAGCTCAGTAGCGAGCGCTTGCAACTTGGCAATGCGCGCTTCCAGATGCTGAAGGTGCCGAGTGGCGATGTCGTCAGCCGCGCCGCAGTCGGTGTCCGGGTGGTCTGAAAGTGCCAGTAATTCCTGAATGCTATGTAGATCGAGACCGAGGCTGCGGCCGTGACGAATAAAGCCGATACGCGCAAGCGCTGCTTGATCGTAATGCCGGTAGCCTTGCTCGCTGCGTTTGGCGGGTGGCAGTAACCCGAGTTTTTCGTAATGACGAATGCTTTCCGGTGAGCAGCCTGTGCGGGTAGCCACTTCACCAATGCGATACGTGTTTTTCATCGGCTTGACCCTGTAACGATTACAGGGTTTAGGCTAGCCCCTATTCCCACTGTGGACAAGCAGGTGATGACATGACGCTGGTTATAGAGCTATTGCAAATTGCGTTAACGGCGGCCCCGTGGCTGCTGTTGGGGTTGGTAATTGCTGGGCTAATTAAAGCATGGCTGCCGGAACACGTGCTGCAGCGCTGGATGGGAGGGCGTGGCTTGGGCAGCATTGTGCGGGCGGCGGTCATAGGTATGCCCCTGCCGCTGTGTTCGTGTGGCGCGATTCCTACCGCTATTGCTTTGCATCGTGGTGGCGCGGGGCGTGGGCCCACGACGTCTTTTTTAATCAGCACGCCGGGGGTGGGCGTTGATTCCATTCTACTGACCAGCGTACTGCTTGGCCCGTTGATGGCCGTCGTGCGCGTCATCGGTGCCTTGGTAACGGCCATTGTCACCGGGCTGCTAGTCGGGTTAACGCGTGAGCCTGCAACTCCCACCTCTGCCACGCCTGGCGGCTGCTGCGCTTCCTCCGGCTGTCATACGCCCACCGCGAAAGCCGACGAACCCAGCGGTTTGAAGGCCGGGCTGCGTTATGCGTTTAGTGATCTGTTAGATGATATCAGCGCATGGGTGTTTGCCGGGCTGTTGCTGGCGGGCGTGCTGGTAACGCTGGTGCCGCCTGATACGCTGGCCCATTACTCAGGTGGGCTGCTGGCGCTTGCGCTGATGGCCGTGGTGGGCATTCCACTCTACATTTGTGCGGCAGCGGCCACGCCGGTTGCTGCTGGGCTGCTGTTAGCGGGGATTTCACCGGGTATGGCGCTGGTTTTCCTGCTGGCGGGGCCGATCACCAGCCTGGCGACGTTAGCGATATTGCGTCGCGAACTAGGCAATGCCGCGTTGGCGGTTTATCTCGCCAGCGTGCTTGTCGTTACTGTGCTCGTAGGTTGGACAGTAGATAGCGTGCTGGGAGTGACGGGCTGGAACGTGGTCGATCAGGCAAGCGAGGTTCAGGAACTACTGCCTGTTTGGCTGGAGTGGTTGGCGCTGGCAGTGCTGGCTTTGGTGGCTATTCGCCCCGTACGTAAGCGCTTGCTGGGATTTTAAATATTCACCGTTTGAGACAGCGTGATGAAGCAGCGACGGGCAGGGAGTACCTGCCCGTCGCTTGGTGGTTAGTCAGCCTCTTGGGGCGTTGATGGCTGCTCGGGTGGTTCGGTGGATGTTGGCTCGGGCTCCTCTGGCTCAGAAGCGTTTGCTTCAGGCTCCTGCTCCGGTGGGGCGGGCGGATTATCCGGCGTAACCCGCCAAATCGCATTGGTCAGGTCATCGGCAATAATAAGCGCGCCATCCGGATCAATAGTGACACCGACCGGGCGGCCAAGTGCTCTGCCATCATCGGTAAGAAACCCACTGGCAAAATCAATCGGGTCGCTGTCAGCAAGTTGGCCGTTGCTAAAGGGGATGAAGCTTACCTTGTAGCCAACCGGGTCCGCGCGGTTCCAACTGCCGTGCTCACCTACAAAAACGCCCTCGGCGTACTCTTCGCCCATGGCGGGCGTAGAAAAAGCCAGGCCAAGCGGGGCTACGTGAGAGCCAAGGCTGTAGTCCGGTGCAATAGCGGATGCCACTTTTTCAGGATCTTCCGGGCGTACGCGAGGGTCAACATGCTGTCCCCAGTAGCTGTAGGGCCAGCCATAAAAACCGCCTTCCTGAACCGAGGTAATATAATCAGGTACCAGGTCCGGACCGAGTTCGTCACGTTCGTTAACCGCTGCCCAAAACGTGCCGGTATCGGGTTGGGTGGCTAGCGCTGAGGGGTTGCGCAGGCCGGTGGCATAGGGGCGGTGCGCGCCCGTGTCGACATTGATCTCCCACACTTCGGCGCGATTAACCTCCGCCTCCATGCCCCGCTCGGTAATATTGCTGTTCGAGCCGATACCGACATAAACAAACTGCCCATCGGCGCTGGCGGTCATCGCCTTGGTCCAGTGGTGATTGATCGCTGAGGGCAGTTGCGCAATGACTTCTGGCGGCCCGCTGGCCTCTGTTTGGCCCTCGTCATAATCAAAGCGCACCAGCGCATCCTGGTTGGCCACATAGAGGTTGTTGTCTATCAGAGCCAGCCCATAAGGCGCGTTAAGGTCTTGGGCGAAAATCATCTGTTCGTAGCTGCCGTCGCCATTGTCATCGCGTAGCAGGGTTAAGCGGTCGCCGCCCTCTACAGCGGTGTTGCCTTGGTCCTTGATGTACCCAGCGATCACATCCTTGGGCTTTAATGCCGGTGCATTACCGCCGCTACCTTCCGCCACCAGAATATCGCCATTGGGCAGCATGATGGTTTGCCGGGGCACCTTAAGATCAGAAGCAATCCTGGTGATGGTGTAGCCCTCAGGTACCGTCGGTAGCCGGTCGCCCCATTCGGCGGGCTCGGGAACGGTCATGTCTGGCAACAGCCCGCGCTGTGGCTCGGGGAGTGTTGGGTTGGGGCCAAAGGGCTGTTCTACATCAAAGGCATTCGCGCCGCTGGCAGCCAGCATAAATGCCAGCGGCGTTGTGTAACGCAGGATGAAATGTTTCATGACGTTGCTCCGACAGTGGGCCGAGAAAAACCGATCCAAATCGCTGCGACGCTCAATACGGTAACGATGATCGAAAGAATAAAGCCAGTGGGCATCATGGCCCAGGCATCGCGGGCATGCACCAGGGCATTGATAAAGCCAAGTATCCAGATGACCAGCAAGAGTGCTGGGTAAACCAGAACAAGCCCGCGACGATGTTCGGCACGAAAGAGACCGATAATTGCGCATAGAAATGCCAGGCCTGCGAAAACAAGCCCGCCAGCAATTAACCAGGAAGAAAATGTGCCCCATTGAATATGAAAGCTTTTCGAGTAGGCGTAATCGCTTAACGCGGCGCCAAGAAAAAGTGGGAAAATGCTCACCAGTAATACGGCATGTAGCGGATAGATGCCGCCTGGATAGGTCGTCGTTGTAGACCTCCTCATG
Source organism: Halomonas sp. AOP30-A1-24 (assembly GCF_052378165.1). Taxonomy (NCBI): domain Bacteria; kingdom Pseudomonadati; phylum Pseudomonadota; class Gammaproteobacteria; order Oceanospirillales; family Halomonadaceae; genus Halomonas; species Halomonas sp. AOP30-A1-24. The sequence goes on along the minus strand of NZ_JBQSXL010000027.1, from coordinate 14,527 downwards.
ATACGCCCTCCTTGATAAGTGACCCCAAAAAACGTGGTCAAACCCGCTCTCTATACGGGCTTACGATAGTCAGCTGGATAGCTGACAACGTGAGTATAGGTCACGTTTTGCTACACCAAAAATTGCCATGTTTTTCGGTTAATAAAATAAGCGCAGAGGATGAGCGCTGCGGTAACTATCGAAAAAATATGTTCGTTAGTTGACGTGAGGTTATTTTATGTGAGCAGGTAATGATTAATTATCATAAGGAAAGGGGTGTTGAACTAATGTCTATTTGTTTGAAAATTTATATTAATCAAAAGCATAGTTGGTAAATTTAAAGAGAGTTATTTTTTTGTATTGTTTTTTTCAATACCCCCTATAGGATGCCAAAAGGAAAACGATATTTTCTAAAAAGAACATTCAATCGTTCTAAACAGAGCAAACCGATCACATGGAGTAGCTGGTTACGATGCTTGAAACAATTTTTCTATACGAAATAGTGGGTACGGCCATATTGACGCTCTTGGGGTGTGGCGTAGTCGCTAACGTGCTGCTGAACAAAACCAACGGGAATGGCAGCGATGGCATCGTTATCTTCTTTGGTTGGGGGCTCGCGGTCTTTTGCGCGGTTTATGTCGCCTATGAGACTGGGGCACATATCAATCCCGCCGTTACGCTTGGATTGCTCGTCGGCCCGGCGACGGAATACGCCCCCGGCATCCCTATTAACGCTGTGACCACTGCGGCCTACTTTGCGGCTGAGCTCATCGGTGCCTGGTTGGGTGCCACTGTTTGCTATCTGGCCTATAAAAAGCATTACGACGCGACCGAAGACGCGTCAAGCATACTGGCGACGTTCTCTACAGGCCCGGCGATTCCTTCTTACGGGTGGAATCTGGTCACTGAGATCATCGGTACCTTTGTGCTGGTGTTCGTCATTATCATGTTTGGTCATACACCTTCTGGGCTTGGCCCGTTGGCGGTGGCATTGCTGGTAGTATCCATTGGTGCTTCGCTGGGTGGGCCTACAGGCTATGCGATCAACCCCGCTCGGGACTTGGGGCCGCGCATTGCCCACGCATTACTTCCCATTAAGCACAAGGGGACGAACAACTGGTCTTACGCTTGGGTCCCTATTTTAGGACCCTTTATCGGCAGTGTCCTTGCCGGGCTTGCCGCGTATGTTTATTAAGTCAGCCGGGTTTATTAAGCCAGCCTGCTGATTTGATTCTTTTTAAAACAATCATTTAACGTTAACGCTTGAGAGGCATTTCATGAGCCAGAAAAACTACGTTCTCGCTATTGACCAAGGCACCACCAGCACGCGGACGATACTGTTTGACCATGAGGGCCGGGTTGTCAGCGTAGCCCAGCATGAGTTTGAGCAGATTTTTACGCGCCCGGGTTGGGTCGAACACTGCCCTCGCGAAATCATGACCAGCGTGCTGACCACCTTGACCGAGGTGATTAACAACAGCGGCGTTGATGTCTCCGAAGTTGCCTCTATCGGTATTACCAACCAGCGTGAAACCACCGTGGTATGGGATAAAAATACCGGGCAGGCGGTACATAACGCCATCGTCTGGCAGTCGCGTCATTCCGCCGAGATATGCGATGAGCTGCGCGAAGCGGGCCATGCCGATATGATTCGCGATAAAACCGGGCTGGTCATTGATGCTTACTTCTCCGCCACCAAATTGAAGTGGATTTTCGACAACGTGGCAGGCGTTAAGGAAAAAGCGGAAAAGGGCGATTTGCTGTTCGGCACCATTGATTCCTGGCTGGTGTGGAACCTGACCGGCGGCGCTGTGCATGCGACCGATGTCAGCAACGCATCACGCACGATGTTGTTTAACATCCGTGACCGGAAGTGGGACCCGGAGCTACTGGCACTGTTTGGTGTACCTGAGTCGATGCTGCCAGACGTTAAGTCCAGCAGTGAAGTTTACGGCAACGTGCTGCCTAAATTCCTAATGGGCCAGGAAGTGCCGATTGCCGGTATCGCTGGCGACCAGAACGCCGCGCTGTTCGGCCAAGCCTGTTTCGAGCCGGGTATGGCGAAAAACACCTATGGCACGGGCTGCTTTACGCTAATGAACACGGGCACCCAGGCCACGCCCTCCAAGAACGGCCTTCTTACCACCGTTGCGTGGGAAGTGGATGGCACGCTGGAATACGCCCTTGAAGGTAGCGTATTTGTGGCGGGCTCGGTGATTCAGTGGTTGCGTGATGGCCTGAGAATGCTGGGCAAAGCGTCTGATTCCGAAGCGTACGCCACGCGCGCTAAGGATAATGACGGCGTTTATATGGTGCCTGCCTTTACCGGGCTGGGTGCGCCTTACTGGAACTCTAACGTACGCGGCGCCATGTTTGGGCTCTCTCGGGGGACTCAAAAAGAGCACTTTGTGCGCGCGGCGGTCGAATCACTTGCCTATCAAAGCACCGATGTTCTCAAAGCCATGCAGGCGGATGCCGACATTGCGCTAACCGAACTCCGCACCGACGGTGGGGCTATCTCCAACGATTTCCTTGCTCAGTTCCAGGCCGACATCCTGGGAGTGGATGTTCTACGCTGCGAAATAAACGAAACCACAGCGCTTGGCGCGGCGTATCTTGCTGGCCTCGCCGTTGGCTTCTGGAAATCGCGAGATGAAATCGTTGCACAGTGGGCGCTGGAGCGGCGCTTTGAGCCACAGATGAAAGATGAAAAACGCGATGAACTTTATGCCGGCTGGAAAAAGGCCGTCAACGCTACCATGGCATTCCACGTAGAGTCCTAAGCGTAACGCCGTTAACGCAGGTGTTTGACAAGCCCCGGCCCAAGGCTGGGGCTTCGTGTTATAGGCGCCGTGGCCGGTATCGGCCTTATTGCTATGCCCACCGGCATTTTGGCCGCTGCGTTTCAAAATAAACGTCATACGTAAAGAGAGTGTAGAGCGTCAGGTTCGGAATAGTGGATATCTTATTTCAGAACCCTTGATTCACTATTTGCTGCTTTAACTCTGTAGATACTCCTCCGGCAGGCGTTCGGCCAGAAAGTCCATAAACAGCCGGGCGCGCTGGGATAGTGTGGCTTGGCGGTAGTAAACAGCATTGACGGCCTGCATTTGAAGTTCGGTATGACTGGGCAGCACATCGACAAGTGTGCCCGCCTTGCGGGGCTTGATGGTCATGAAGTCGGCAAGGCAGACGATCCCTTCACCTTTAAGTGCTAGCTCTATCAGCGTGCTGCCGCTGGAGGCGGAGAGGGCGGGCGTAATATGTAGGCACTCACCATCGGCACGGCGCAGCGGCCAATGGTTAAGGTGTTCAAGCTGGCTGAAGCCGAGCAGACTATGGTGCTTAAGATCTTCAATACCTTGAGGAGTGCCCGCGCGCTCAAGGTAAGCAGGACTTGCCAAGAGGCGAAGCGGGCTATGACCCAGGCGTCGGGCATGTAACGAAGAGTCGTCCAACTCCCCGATACGAATGGCGAGGTCCACACGCTGTTCCAGCAGGTCAACAAAACGGTCGTGGGTATCCAGCTGTAGCGTAATGCCGGGGTAGCGGGCACGAAACTCACCAAGTACCGGCACAATGACAAACTGCATAAAGCTGGGCGCGGCGTTCACCCGTAGCCGCCCTTGAGGTTGGCCGTGGTGATTCTGAACGGACTCTTCCGCGGCTTCTACCGCCGTTAGTATGCGGCGGCAGTGTTGTAAAAACGTTTCTCCCTCCTCCGTTAGCTCCAGGCGGCGGGTGGTTCGGCGTAGCAGGGTGGCGCCAAGCTTGCGTTCCAGGCGGTTAAGCGCCCGGCTGACGCCCGATACCGTAATGCCCAGCCGTTCGGCGGCGCCGGTGATCGAACCGCTGTCCACCACGGTGATAAATGCTTGCTGCTCTTCAAGCGTGGTTTTCATAAGCGTTGCTCTTGCCTGTCCAGGTTAAATTTCGTTGTTGATTTTATATCAAAAGTCTCTTGCCCGTGGACGGGTTTTTCCATGCTTTTAAGCACCCCATAATCAGCGGCATTCAAGCCATGTTGGTAGGGTTGTCGCCTATCAGCAGGCAAACTATCTATTGGGCGAGAGGTTTTTAACGATGAAGGTTCTGTTAATCAATGGCGGCAAGCCGTTCGCACATTCTGGCGGTGAACTCAATAATACGCTGCATGATGTCGCGTGGCGTACGCTCGCCGAGTTGGGCCATGAAGTTCGCGAGACGGTAATTGAACAGGGTTACGAAGCAGAGGCCGAGGTAGAAAAATTCCTCTGGGCGGACATTATCGTCTATCAGATGCCGGGTTGGTGGATGGGCGCGCCCTGGAGCGTTAAACGCTACATTGATGAAGTCTTCACCGCCGGGCATGGCTCGCTTTATGCCAGCGACGGCCGCTCGCGCCAGGACCCCACCAGGCAGTACGGCAGTGGCGGCTTGCTGCAAGGGCGGCGCTATATGCTGTCGCTCACCTGGAATGCGCCGCTGGCCGCCTTTGATGAGGCAGATAACTTCTTTGAAGGGCGCGGTGTCGATGGCGTTTACTTCCCGTTCCATAAGTCTCAGGAATTCATTGGCTTGGAAGCGCTGCCTACGTTTATCGCCAACGATGTAATCAAGGCGCCAGACGTTGCACGTGATATGGCCGCTTATGCCCAGCACCTGACGCGCCTGTTCGGCTAAGCGCATTGCTTTTATTACGGGATTAGCGATCTTGTGCTTCTTGAGTCAATTTACCCAGTAACCTCGTAAGCATCGTGCCCTTGGGTTAACTAAAAGCGCCACGTAATGCCGGCGAGAGGTCCGCCCATTTCGATATCGATGAGTGAGTCTGTTTCATCGCGTTTAACCGATAAATGGCGATAGCCGCCTGAAAGATAAAGCGTATCGCTGAACTGGTAGTTAAGTGTAGCGACAACTTGCCAGGTGTTTTTGTTCGACATCTCCAGGCCGCCTATATCCGCATGAAGCAGTGTGGACCAGTTGGGTGCCCAGTGTGATCGCAGGCGTGCCGCCACAATAGGGTCTACCCACTGTTTGGTTTTGGCTACATCAATGCCCAGCGCAGGAATATTGATATCGGTATCAATTTGCCAGGTACGTGCGCCTGCCAGTAGGTCAAGCTGCTGTGTCGGGGTCGTCATCACTTGATAACCCGCAGCGGCCGTTATAAAGCGCTGGCGTAGCTTGCTATTCGCGACAATGCCGAAAGGTAGCGTGCTTGCCTGGCTAAGGGAGGCCCAGGAAATATCGCCAAAAAGTACCCAGCGGTCCTGGCGTGCGGTGCCGGTCATGAAAAAGGCGCCATCCAGGTCATCCAAAATGCTGCTGAAAGAGCGTGAAGTACTAACGGTAGGGGCATTTTCAAGCGGGCGCACATCGCCTGCCATTCCTGCCATCCAGACATAGGGGGTAAGCTGAAAGCGCCAGGTCTCCTCATTAATGTCATCAGCGTTGGTGGGCAGGGCAAGGCCTGCTGCGATAAGACCTATAATGGCTGAAAATGACCGCAATCGACGCATCTAAAGGTTCCCCTGCTGTGTTTTATTCGGTTTCCGCTCTTTTTTGATTAACACGCTGCTTGCCCCAACGCCGTTTTGGGGAGACGTTTTATCGGCCTCGTTAGATTAAGCTATCGTGAGGTTAGATGCTTTGCAAGTCGCTAATATGACGCTAGTCACACTGTTTTCACCCAACCTAAGCGAACACTATGCAGCTTTGTTGTAAGGCCTTATGCGTAGGCATAACAGGCCGACTCTTTATGCGTGAGGCGGTGGGCCGTATTAATATTGCTGTTTATGACTTCGCCTTGCGCCATACCTAAAGGTAGGCTGTACTTGATTTTTCACCTTCACTGACATGGATAGTCCAGTAACGATGGATGTTAGTGCAGATCCTTTGACTCCCAAGTGAATATGGGGCTTATGAAAGCACATGGCCCGTGGCCTACATGGGTGGTACTGGTAATTGTCTTCGCGTTTTCTAACCTCTGTGCCGCGCAAACTCAGGGCGAAGAAGGCGAAGAAGCTACACAGTGGTTTACCACGGATGAACTGAATGTAGGGCTGGGTGAAGCGCCCGACGAGATTAACCGTATGTCGCCGAGGGAGGCGATTCGGAGTTTTCTTGAGCTGACTGAGGAGGAGGACTATCAGGGGGCCGCCCACGTACTGAATCTTGCCGAACTGTCACCAGAAGAGCAGCAGGAGCGTGGACATGTGCTGGCCAGGCAGTTAGCCGAGGTATTTCGGCGCGGAGAGTGGCTGAGTGCGTCGAACCTTTCAGGCCGCCAGGATGCCGTTATCGAAGACACTACGGGCGAAAACCCGCTCGCTGGTAATCCGCGACGGGATATTGAGTTGGCCTCACTGCAAGCCGATGGTGAAGCCTACGACATTCGCCTGGGGCGATACCGAGTAGAAGACGAAGACCCCATCTGGCTGATCATGCCGGGAAGCGTTACCTCAATCCCTTTACTCTACGATGAGTATGGCCCCTCCATGGTTGAGGAGTATATACCCGACCGATTTAAAACCACGTTCGGCTTTCTAATGGTATGGGAGTGGATTGCCGTTCCCGCCTTTCTTGTATTAATTGTACTTCTGGGCTGGGGCATCTACACCTTTGTGGGCCTGATGGCCCGATGGCTACCTTCTGGCGCGCTCAGTATTTTTGCCGCGCGTATCAAGGGGCCGGTGTCGCTCATCGCCATGTCGCTCGTCACGCAGATGCTGCTTGAGTATGTCGTCTCTTTCTCTGCAGTGGCAATGACCACATTCCGTGTTCTGCTGATTACTGTTATGGCGTGGGGAGTCGGCACGATTGCCCTGCGCTTGGTGGACACCATTATGCTGCGCATGGCCCGGCGGCTAGTGGGGGAAATCGACGACACCAAACCAAAGGATGAACGCAGGCTTCTCACTACGCTCTATGCGGTGCGTCGGGCCGTGATATTGGTGATGGTGTCGGCGGTGACCATCTACGTGCTAAGCCAAATCCAGCTCTTCGAAACGCTTGGTCTTTCATTGCTGGCCTCGGCCAGTGTGTTGGCGGTGCTGGTGGGTATCGCCGGGCAGGCCGTGCTGGGCAATATTCTTTCATCGATGCAGTTATCGCTTGCCAAGCCGATTCGTATCGGCGATTTGGTGATTTTTGAAGATGAGTGGTGCTATGTGGAGGGTATTTTCTATACCTTTATTCGGCTGCGGGTGTGGGATGACCGGCGAATCGTTGTTCCGGTAACGTACTTTGTCTCCAGGCCTTTCCAGAATCTGTCGGTCAAGAGCGCGAAAATGTACCGCAGTATGGAGCTGATTCTGCATCTAAGCACCGATATTGCGTTATTGCGCAAAAAGTTTCTAGAGTATGCCGAGATGGAAGATAGTGTCATCGAGCATCATAAACTTCTGTGCTACGCGACGGGGCAAACGGCGACAACGCTGGTGATTACCTGCTACTTTGTGGCTTCTGATCCCATGTCGGGCTGGACCGCTGAAATGAATATCCGGGAAAAGCTGCTGACCTTTATACGTGAAGATCATCCCGATTGGTGGCCACGAGACGTTATGGTGATTAGCCATCAGGACGTCGCTCGCGCAGAAGGCACCAAGCCCCACAAAACAATTATGGGGACAAGCAGTGAAAAGCCAGCCACAGACTCTGAGCCGCGTAAGGAAGAGTAACCTTGTGAAAATGGGGAACCAGATATGGACCTTCAGGAGATGGGCCTTTTCCGACCGTCTTTGTTGCCGGAAAAAGCCCGCTTTTAAAACGCTACCACCCGTGGTTTTGGGTAAACCGGCGGGCGGGCGTTGGCATATTTCTATGCAGTGAGACGTTAGGATGTCGCTACTTAAGAGAAGATGCGGAAACGTTCTTCGTCATCCATAAATGTCTTCTCGCCTAACGGCGCCTCATGAGAGCCGAAGGGCATTTGCGCACGCAGTTTCCAGGAAGCTGGCAGGTCCCAGGTCTCAAATATGGCGTCGTCGATAATCGGGTTATAGTGCTGCAGGCTGGCACCGATATCGGCCTCGGCAAGGGCGGTCCATACGGCAAACTGGGCGATGCCCGTGGCGTGTTCTGACCAGGCAGGGAAGTTGTCGGCGTAAGATGGAAACTTCTCCTGCAATCCTTTGACAACGTCCTGATCTTCAAAAAACAGTACGGTGCCCGCGCCAGCGGAAAAGCTATTGATCTTTTGCTCGGTCGGCGCAAAGGATTCAGCAGGCACGATGGCACGCAGCGTATCCATCACCAGTTGCCAGAACTTGTCGTGCTGCTCGTTGAACAGAATTACTGCGCGCGAGCTTTGGGAATTGAAGGCAGTGGGGGCCAGCTTCACCGCTTCCTTGATCAGGGAAGTGGCGTCGGTTTGACCGATGGAAATGTTTTTACCAATAGCGTATTGAGTACGACGTTGCTTGTAAATATTGATGGCTGGGTTGGACATAAAGCATTCCTCTTTTAGTGGGTAGGAGCCTTTACGAAGCAGTAATTCCATAGGACTATTAGCTTAACTTAATACACATTTGTTCTGGGTGCTATAAGTAAAAAATCACCGGCTCGGATACAAAAGCGCTTTTCCCCACGGGTAATTGGGTCTCTGAAATCAGGCGGTTCGTCCAGACACCGCCGGTTTATTCCAGTAAAGGGACCATTACTCGCTATTGGATTAATGCCGTGAGAACTGCTCGTTGTCGGCTAGTTGTTCCTGCGCCAGGTGTCTGGCGCCGGCAATATCGGGCTTGCCGGAACCCAACTGCGGTAATTGATCAACGGTGAGCCAGTGGCTGGGAATCATTAGCGATGAGAGACCCTGGCCGCGTAGGGCCGTTCTGACAGCCTGTGCATCCAGCGGGGTTTCCGAGAGCAAGACAATACGCTCGCCTTTATTAGCATCCGGTATGTTGACCGCCATGATGGCGGTATCGGGGTCGGCAAGCGTGGCGTTAATAGCCTGCTCCACCGCGCCGAGGCCAATCATCTCACCGCCAATTTTAGCGAAGCGTGAGTAGCGATCAACAATGGTCAGAAAACCATCTTCATCCAGATAACCCTTATCTCCGGTGATATACCAGCGCTGGTCGTTGAGATTGCACACCACCTTGGCGGTACGTTCAGCATCGTTCAGGTAGCCCTGCATGACTTGCGGCCCGCTAATCAAAATCATGCCTGCTTCGTCAGTGGAAAGCTCTTCAAAACTTTCAGGATCAACAATTTTGAAACTCGTGCCGGGTAGCGGCATGCCAACCGTGCCTATCTTGGCCCCCCGCTGCACTTGCAGGTAGTTCACATCCAACGTATCGGGAAGATTAACCGCCGCTACCGGCGAGGTTTCGGTTGCGCCGTATCCTTCATAAATCAGCTTATGAAATTTAAGCTGGAACGCGCTGCGTACGCTGTCGTCGACCTTTTCCGCCCCGGCTACCACTACTCTGATGCTATCCAGCATGAGCGGATGAACGTTGGAGCTGCGAGTGAACAAGCGCAGAAACGTCGACGTGCCACACATAATGGTTGCCCGGTGCTTGGCAACCGCTTTTGCAATACCCGCCGCATCGGTCGGATCGGGGTGGCACACCAAGGGTAAGCCCTCAATTAACGGTAAGAACTGAGTAACCGTGAGGCCGAACGCATGAAACAGCGGAAGCGATCCCATCATGACGTCGTTATGCTCGGTATTCAGCGCGTCGGATGTTTGCTTAACGTTCGCCATTAGATTGCGATGGCTTAACATCACACCTTTGGGTTGTCCTTCGCTGCCGCTGGAAAACAGGATGGCTGCCGTGGCCTGGGCATCATGTGCTCGGCAGTAGCAGAGGCGCAGCAGCCAGGTCGGCAGCAAGCGGACGCTAAGCCATGTGCCTAAGCGTTCAGCCCGGCCCATAGAGGCTTGTAGTTTTTCAAGGTAAACCACATTCTGATTGGCTAGTAACGCCGATACATCAAGCCCTCGGGCGTTAAGCTTTTCAATAAAACGCGTAGACGTCAGAACGGTATCTATCCCGGCTTGCGAGAGGGCCGAAGCCAAGGCATTGCCGCTGGCGGTGTAGTTAAGGTTTACCACCGTTTTTCCCGCCAGCAGTGTGGCCATATTAGCGAGTACGCCCGCGCTACTGGTAGGCAGCAACAAGCCGATGTTTTGCGCTTTGCTCAGTTTGCGGATGCGCTTGGCCATCAGAATGCTTGCAGTGAGGGCTTTGGCTGCACTCAGTGGACGACTGATCGTGTCTGTGAGTGCCAGCTTTCCTGGGCGGCGTTTTACGCTGCGTATCCAGGCATCCGGCAGGGTGTGCAGGTTTTCCATCGAGAGTTGCCAAGAGCGGGTAGCCTGCTCAAAGATGCGCCGCTTAAGCACATCGGCGGGGGTCTCTTTTGGCAGCGTTTGGCCAAAGACCACAACGATAGAGCGGTGTAGCGGTGCATGGCGTAGCTCTTTAAGCTTGCTGGAAGAGAGCGAGAACTGGCTGCCCCATAGCCCGCGTAGATAAAACGGAACGATTTTTACGTCGGGATTGGCCATTTTGCAGGCCCGCTCATAGCCTCGGCGAAATTCGCCCAGTTGCCCGGTGCGGCTGATAGCGCCTTCCGGGAACAGGCAGACCACTTCACCTGCATTGAGCAGCTCAGCCACGCTACTCAGTGCCTGCTCAGCGGCAGCGCCGCGCTCAATGGGAATACAGCCCAATGCTTTAAAAAACCAGCGTAAATACCAGCGCTGATAAATGCTTTTAAGCATCACAAAACGTACCGGCCGAGGGCTTGCGATCTGCACCATGGCCCAATCAATCCAGCTAATATGGTTGCCCAGTAACAGCACGCCACCCTGGGCAGGCAGATTTTCTAAACCGTAAACATCAACGCGGTAGCGGCGGGTCAGCAGAAAGCCCAGTAAAAAACGCACCAGGCTTTGGGGCAGTTTTATAATGGTGTAGCCACCCCCGATCATCGCTACGCTAGCGATCAGCAGCAATAAATAGTGGCTATCCACGCCCGCCAAAGCAAACAGCGCCGTGAGCATTAAAAAGCCCAGCATGGCGATATTTTGAATCCAGTTATTGGCCGCCAATACCGTGCCCAGCTCGTTGTCCGCAGCGTGGAACTGAATCAACGCGTTGAGCGGTACAATAAATAGCCCGCCCATTAAACCGATAAACACAAAATTCAGCGCTTGGCTTAGTGGCGTTGTGAGTAGCGGTAGGCACCATAAACCAACGGCAACGCCCAGAGCGCCCACCGGAATTAAACCGGTTTCAATACGATTGCGAGAAAGGCGGCTGGCCAGCACCGAACCCAGCGCAATACCGATGCCGCTAGCGGCGAGAATCCCTTGCAGCACCAGCGTGTTATCAATACTCAGCGCGGATTTCGCGTAGGCAGGGTAGGCGGCCAGCAAGACTTGGCCAACAGACCAGAAAGTGGCAAGGCCGATAATCGACAGCCTTAATACGGGCTGGCGTGCAATGATACGCAGATTGTCTTTAAGCGCGCTGCCTTTTATATAGCGCTGCCAGGTAAGCGGTGTGCTGGGCGGCTGTGGGGTATCCAGCGGCAGTTGATAAAGCGCCACTACCTGAATCATGCTATTGAGTACTAATAGCCAGCCTAACGGCGCAATTTGGCGCAGCAGCTGCTCGGGGGGCTGGTTGGCGAAAGGTGTCCATGCTTCAAAGAAGGCGGTGAACACCACTGTGCCCGCTAAAATGGCACCAATGGTAACGGCCTGGACGATGCCGTTCGCTTCGGCCAGGCGGGGTTTCCCAAACAGCGTCTTGACCATGCCGTATTTGGCAGGTGAGTAAAAAGCAGACTGTATCGCCAGCAGAAGCGTCATTGCAAAAGCCAGCCAAAACCAGCCCTGGTAGTAAGCCGCCGTAATACCCAGTGATACCACGACCGCTGCCCACGCCGAAACGCGTAGGATACGCACTTTGGGATAGGTATCCGCCGCGTGGCCTGATGGGCTAAACAGCGCAATGAACGGGAGCAGGATTAACCCGTTCACCAGCGCTGTAAGCACTATCTGGATGGTGCCATCGTAGCTTTTAAAGATCGTATTTTGAATGACGATCTTATGCCCCAAGTCGAGAAAAGCATTAAGAAAGATAGCGATGAGGTAGGGCCAAGCGCCCTTCATCTTTAGCACTCTTTGCATGTTCACTAAGCCTTATAAACCCCTGTAGATGATAGCAATCTGTCCAAGTCAGGCCTTGGGCGCAACCTTGTTATGCCAGGTTGTGTTATACGTGCTGTAAAGTATCGTTATTTGCTACGTTGAGGTGCCTGGAGGCGCTTATGTCCCAAGTGGGGAGTTTGATTGATACGCTGAAACGCCAGCTTCGTACTCAGGGTAAAACCTATGCTGATGTGGCTCAGTGGCTAGACCTGAGCGAAGCGTCCGTTAAGCGTCTGTTTGCAGAAAAGCACTTTACCCTGGCCCGGCTTGAATGCATCTGTGATCAACTCAATATCGAATTTGCCGAGTTGGTACAGGCCATGCAAGCAGAAGAACTGCGGCCCCAGCAATTGACCCAAGCTCAGGAGCAGAGCATCGTTGATGATCGTGAGCTATTTCTGGTCGCCGTATGTGTTGTGAATGGCTACAGCTTTGACGAAATTCATCATCAGTATCAGTTAAGCGAGGCGGAGTGTACACGCCAACTGCTTAAGCTTGAGCGGCTAAGGCTTATTGAGTTGCTACCTGGTAATCGTATTCGCCGTCGTGTTGCCGCCAATTTTCGCTGGCGCTCTGGCGGCCCCATTCAGCAGTTCTTCCAACAGTATATTGCGAATGAATTTTTTCGCTCTCGCTTTGATGGTGAAAGCGAAAAACTGCTGGTCCTCAATGGTCTGTTGTCCCGAGCAGGCAATGACGAGTGGCAGCAGATAATGCAGCGCTTGGCCAAGGAGTTTCACGCCCTGTGCGAAAGAGAAAGTAGTTTGCCTCTGCATAAGCGCTTTGGTACCACGTCAGTATTAGCGGTACGCCAATGGAAATATGCGTTGTTTCAAGACTATACGCGCCGTTAAGCTAACGGCCATATTGCCTTCTTCTTTTATATGATGACATTTTATGAGCACTTTTTCTTTTCAATCACTGGCCTGCCCGCTGGACGGCGGCCCGCTCACTCAAGCGGAAGGCGTATGGCGCTGCACGGTTGGGCACAGTTTTGATATTGCCAAACAAGGTTATGTAAATCTACTGCCTGTTCAGAACAAGCGTTCAAACGACCCCGGTGACAGTAAGGCCATGGTGGCGGCACGGCAGCGTTTTTTGAATGCCGGGTATTACCAGCCTGTTGCCGAAGCTGTTCGTCACGCTGCCTTGAGCGATGCCTCGGAAAACGAATGGCTTAGCTGCCTGGATGCGGGATGTGGTGAAGGCTACTACTTGCGTCAATTGGCTAGCACTGCGCTGCAAATACCGCTTGCTTTGATCGGCCTGGACATTTCCAAGTGGGCGGTTATGGCGGCGGCCAAGCAGAGTCGTCAACAAGAGCAGGATCATCAGCCAGGGCAGGAGCGTCGGCAAGCAGCCACGTGGGTAGTGGGCAGTAATGCCAATTTGCCCGTGCAGTCGGGCACGCTGGATAGGCTGCTCTGCATGTTCGGCTTTCCCGTGATGAGCGAGTTTGCCAGAGCGCTTAAGCCGGGAGGTTTGTTGCTGCAAGTAGAAGCAGGGGCAAATCACCTGCGCGAATTGCGTGAGATTATTTATCCAACGCTTAAGCCCGAGCGCAATGCAGAACCCGCTGTGCCAGAAGGGTTTAGCCTGCAGGCAACCGACACGATCCGCTATCCGCTGACACTGAATAGCAAGGATAGCATTGCGGATCTTTTGGCCATGACGCCGCATCTTTACCGAGCAAGTGCAGAGGGTCGTGAAAGGGCAGCAGCACTTGAAACGCTAACCGTGAGCGTTGATGTACGGCTTATTACGTGGATTAAAAATACATAAAAACGAGAAACGGACAAGTCGTGGGTGCGGCTTGTCTTGTTTTGCCAAGCCCAAACGCAACAAGGCCCGCCGAAGCGGGCCTTGTCAGTCAGACCCTAAGGTCTGAACAAACACTTAATAATAAATATTAAGAAGTTTGCTTGATGTTAGAAGCCTGAAGGCCTTTTTTACCCTGGGTAACGTCAAAAGAAACGCTAGCGCCTTCTTGAAGGGTTTTGAAGCCGTCAGACTGAATTTCGGAGAAGTGTGCAAACAGGTCGTCGCTGCCGTCAGAAGGAGCGATGAAACCGAAGCCTTTAGTGTCGTTGAACCATTTAACTGTGCCAGTTGCCATGATTAAATCCTTTCGCGCATAAGCGCCGTAATAAAATTCCTGGTATTACCCAGATTGAAGTAGCGGGTGAAACAAGGAATACAATATCAGGCTGCCGAAAGAATCGTACGCTTCTGAAACCATGCTGCTTGCTAACCAACTGGCGCTACATTGCCATGTTTCGCGACACGCGTCAAAGGGTTTTTGTATTTATTTTCTAGGGCGTGTCCTCATTTTGAAAGAAAGGCTGTCCCTCATTGATTTTCTGTGGGGTTATGCGACTCTTCTTAACAGAG